>DASYGC010000001.1:0-6543 GCA_036000225.1 Ktedonobacterales bacterium
AGGCCGGGACTCCCTGTTGGCGCAGCCAGCGGTAGGTGCTGACGCAATCATCGAGCGCAGCCGGGAAGGGATGCTCTGGGATCAGGCGATAGTTCGGCAGGAGCCCCGTCGCGTCCATCGCCTTTGACAGCCTGCCGACAAAGGCGCGGTGGTCATTGCTCGCCGGCACGGCCCAGCCGCCGCCGTGGATGCACAGCAGCCAGCGGCGGCTGGAAGCCCCTGGAGCGCTGATGCGCTCGGCCGGGATGCCGTTCGCATCGAGCTGCTCAATCGTCACACCGAGCTGTGCCATGGCCACTGCCGGCAGAGGCGGCGTCGTGTCGGTCGGAGAAGGCTGGCGCACGAGGACCGCAATGCTATTGATGGGATGGATCAATTTGAAGAAGAATAGGTGCAGCAGGTAGTACCCCACGGCGATGAGGCTCGGCTCAGCCGGGATGTCGTCGCCTGCCAGCTGTGGCGCTGCGGACGCGGCAATGGCGAACCCGGTGCGTGCCCCGACAAACACCACCCCGGCGAGGCCTACGCCCAGCCCCAGCGCACCGCGCAGTACACGCCGACGCTGCATGGTGCCCGACATGGTGCCCGTGCGATCGCCTGCAGCGGCTGGTGGGGCGCGTGTCCCACCTATGGCATCGCGGGTCACCAGACGCAAGCCCAGCAGCAGGAGCCAGAGCAGCCAGAACGAGACCCCCAGGACCGCCAGCATGTCCAGGATCGCCGCTGTCCCGTATAAGGCGGATGCGATCGGCAGCAGCGCGTTGACGCACCAGAGCACCGAGCGCCCCACAACGAGCAGTAGGCCCATGGCGCCGATCCAGCCGAGCACTCTGTATGCCTGGAGTTGACGCGACAGCGCCACCGTTCACAGGGCCAGCAGGAGCGGTGCGGCGACCTCGCCCGTCAGCAGGACGAGCACCGCCAGGAGCGCCGTGAGACCAGTGGGTGCGTGCCCCCAGAGCGGCAGCAACAACAGCCCAACAAGCGCGTCAAGCGCCCAGAGCGTCCCGGAGGCGGCCCCCGTGAGGCGCACGCGCTGGCGCACTGGTGGCGCCAGGTCAGCGGCCAGCGCGTGCGTAATCACCACGAAGAGCCCGCCGCTCAGCAGCAGTCCCAGAAAGCCAAGCAGAGCCAGAGTTGCTCCTTGCGCGACGAGCGCCCGCGCCAGCGGTGCCTGGTCGAGCAGCACCGCGGGATAGGTCAGGGTTGCCCGCAACAGATAGGTGGCCAGGGTCACCAGCAGCGCCAGCAGCAGCAACAGGCTGCCGGTGCGGCGTGGGCTGAGGGCGCTCGCCCAGGCCGCGATCCGACGTCCTGCTGCCCCGCTCGCCGGCATAAGGGGAAGTGAAGATTGCGCTGCGCCCCGCAAGTGAGACATGGTGACTCGTGCTCCTCCGTGTTGATCGTCCGCATGAGCCGCTTCGCCTGGCCGTTCTGGCGCGGTTCGCCCCGCATGGACGTGCACACGTGCTTGCCACCGACATCTCTTGACACCACTTGACACCATAGGGGCCCCATGGGCAGGTGTCAATGACGAAATCGTGACGCATCGCGTGGTGCCGTTGTGAGCGGAGGGCGGCTATGCTATACTGAGACGAGGACAGTGAACACGTGGTTGGTCAGACACGACTGCCGCACCGGCACGATTAGGCGCACACGCGCATCACCCCTGCGGGGGGAGGTGAACCGAAACATGGCGTTACAGACTGAGGCCAAGTCTCAGGTGATCGAGCAATATCATATCCATGAGGGCGATACCGGATCGCCCGAGGTGCAGATTGCCCTGCTCACCCGGCGTATCCAGGATATGACGGGGCATCTGAATGAACACAAACATGACCTGCACTCCCGCCGCGGGCTGCACATGATGGTGGGCCAGCGCCGGCGTATGTTGAAGTATCTGAACCACAAGAGTCCCGAGCGCTATCGCGAGTTGATCGCACGCCTGGGATTGCGCCGCTAAGCGGCAGGTGCGCCGCATGGGCGGCGCGGTGGGCGGCGTTTTGGTGGGGGGCGCGTCACCTCATCACCCCAGATCGGTATGAGGTATCACCAGCGCGATGTGGCCAGGCGTGCTGCGGGCATACTGGCCTGGTCTTGTGTGCGAGTGGAGAGAAGAGCGGCGAACCGTAGGGCGCGACAATTTTTTGTGGCACTGACCACTGGATTTCCTAGCCCACCACCATATGGGACAGCGCGCCAGATCAAACAGCGGCGGAGGCCGATCCCGACGATCGGCAGCAGCGAATGGCCGTCAGTTGCGGCCAGCGACGACAACGATTCGCCCGGAGCGTGGGCAAGCACGAGTAACGACCCCAGCGAACAGGCGGCTGCCCATCAGGGCCCGCACTGAGAACCCAATCACCGCTGGGGCGCACCTGGAATGGCGGGCTCATCTCAACACCTGGAGTCACCAATTCCGCCCACCTCCGCACGAATCATCCACACACCCAGAGCGCCGGCGTGCGCTTGGAGGACGTATGATTCATCGTTTTGAGACCCTCATCGGCGGTCGCGTCATGAGCATTGAGACAGGCCGCCTTGCCCAGCAGGCGGGCGGTGCCGTGCTGGTGCGCTATGGTGAGACGATCGTGCTGGCCACGGCGACCGCCAGTGCGCGCCCCCGTGAGGGCATTGACTTCTTTCCGCTGACGGTCGATGTGGAGGAGCGGCTCTACGCCGCGGGCAAGATTCCGGGCGGCTTCATCAAGCGGGAAGGCCGGCCCACCGAACATTCGATCCTTGCCGCCCGTCTGACGGATCGCCCCATTCGGCCGCTCTTCCCCAAGGGCTTTCGTAATGACGTACAGGTCGTCATCACCGTGCTCTCCGCCGACATGGAGAACGACCCCGACGTGATCGGCATCACCGCGGCGTCCGCCGCGCTCTCGATCTCCGGCATCCCATTTCAAGGCCCGGTTGGCGCGGTGCGGGTCGGCTACATTGACGACCAGCTCGTCATCAATCCCACCGAATCGGCGCTGGCTAACAGCAAGCTCGATCTGGTCGTGGCCGCCACCGCCGACGCCGTGATGATGGTTGAAGCGGGCGCCCGCGAGTTGCCCGAGGACACCATGATCGCCGCCGTCAAGGCCGGCCATGAGGCCATCCAGGACCTCATCAAGATGCAGGAAAAGCTGGTCCAGGCGGCGGGCAAACCGCGGCAGACCTTCGAGCCGGCGCCCGCCGATAAGGAGTTGCAGGCCGACGTGGCCGCATTCGCGCGCCCACGCTTCGAGACCGCCGCCACCGATGCCGATAAGGCGCAGCGCGAGGCCAAGCTCGACGCCGTGCAGGCCGAGCTCCAGGCGACGCTGGCGCCCAAGTATCCCGACCGCGCCAAGGAGATCGCCTCAGCGTACGATAAAGAGGTGAAGCAGTACGTGCGTACGCAGATCCTCGAGAAGGGCATCCGCCCCGACGGGCGTTCGCTCACCGAGGTGCGCCCGATTTCCTGTGAGGTGGGCCTGCTGCCACGTACCCATGGTTCGGGCCTCTTCACCCGCGGCCAGACCCAGATCCTCAGCATCGTCACGCTGGGCTCGCCGGGCGAGGAGCAGCGACTGGATGGCCTGGGCGCCGAAGCGACGCGGCGCTACATGCACCACTACAACTTCCCGCCGTTCAGTGTGGGCGAAACACGGCCCATGCGCGGCCCCGGCCGCCGCGAAATCGGCCACGGCGCGCTCGCCGAGCGCGCGCTGCTGCCGGTGATCCCGGAAACCGACGAGTTCCCCTATACCATTCGTGTCGTCTCCGAGACGCTCAGTTCGAACGGCTCGACCTCGATGGGATCGGTCTGTGGCAGCACCCTCTCGCTGATGGACGCCGGTGTGCCCATCAAGGCGCCGGTGGCCGGTGTGGCGATGGGTCTGATTACCGGCGACAGCGAGTCCGCCGGTGTCAAGTACGCCGTGCTGACCGACATCCAGGGGGTCGAGGACAACCTCGGCGACATGGACTTCAAGGTGGCTGGCACGGCGGATGGCGTCACCGCGCTGCAGATGGACATCAAGGTCAAGGGCATCACCCCCGAGATCATGGCCAAGGCCATGGCCCAGGCGCGTGAGGGCCGCATGTTCATCATGGAAAAGATGCTCGATACGCTGCCCGAGCCGCGGCTGGAGCTTTCGCCCCATGCCCCACGCATCCAGTCCATCAAGATCAATCCCGAAAAGATCGGCGCCGTCATCGGCCCAGGCGGCAAGGTGGTGCGGCGCATCCAGGAGGAATCGGGCGCCAAGCTCGATATCGAGGACGACGGCACCATCCATATCTCGTCCGTCACCGAGGAGGGCATGCAACGCGCGATGAACGCGGTGCGCGCGCTCACTGAGGAGGTCGAGGTCGGCAAGATCTACAATGGCGTGGTCCGCCGCCTGGTGGAGTTCGGCGCGTTCGTCGAGATTCTGCCGGGCAAGGAGGGGCTAGTCCGCACGTCACAGCTGGCCGACTATCACGTCAACCGGTCGGAGGACGTGGTGTCGCCGGGCGACGAGATCACCGTCATGGTGATCGAAGTAGACCCGCAGGGCCGTGTCAACCTGTCGCGGCGCGCCGCCTTGAGCGGTGAGATGCCTTCGGCCGAAGAACTTGAAGCCGAGCGTGGCCCACGTGGCCCGCGCGGGCCTGGCGGCGGCGGCATGGGCGGGCGTGGTGGCCCGCCACGCGGTAACTACGGTGATCGTGGTCCGCGACCGAGCTTCGGCGGCGGCGGTGGGGGCGGCGGCTATGGCGATCGTGGCCCGCGGCCCAGCGGCGGCGGCGGTTTCGGTCGTGGCTACGGCAATCCTCCCGGCCCCAGCACCCCCGCTGGCCCTGGACGCGGCCCTGGCGGCGCGCCCGGCGGCGGGCGCGCACCGGGTGGGCCGGGCCCACGTCCCGGCGGCTTTGGCCGGCCGGCGGACGGCGATGGCGACCGTCGCTGGTAGTGCGGTGCTCGGCAAGGCAAGGGCGAAGGGGCGCGTGCTCCTTCGCCCTTGTGCTATCCTGGCGAGGTGACGCGATGCACCGCATTGCTCGCGTCCACGTGGAAAGTGACTCTTGGCTGGAAGGCCGCCGTGCGCGCGATCTCATGAGAACTGGGAGGAACGTTCGATGTCCACGGAAGAAGCGCTCGACCAGGTGGCGACCGAGGTGCGCGCCTGCACCAGGTGTGACCTGTGCAAAGGGACCAAGAACGGCGTGCCCGGCGAAGGCGACCCGCACACACGGGTCATGCTGATCGGTGAGGCGCCGGGGATGAATGAGGATCGCCTGGGCCGCCCCTTTGTCGGCCAGGCTGGCAACTTCCTCGAAGAACTGCTCGCCGCCGCCGGGCTGGAACGCTCCCAGGTCTTTATCACCAACATCGTCAAGCATCGCCCGCCCGACAATCGCGACCCGCTGCCCGAGGAGATCGCCGCCTGCTCTGACTACCTCGCTCGGCAGATCGCCGCCATTGACCCGCAAGTCATCGTGACGCTCGGGCGCCACTCGATGGGCCGCTTCCTCCAGGGAGCGGCGATCAGCAAGATTCACGGACAGATGAAGCTGATCAATCGCCGGCTGGTGCTGACCATGTATCACCCGGCGGCGGCCTTGCATCAGCAGACGCTGCGCCAGACGCTGCTCGACGACTTCCGCACCGCGCTCCCCGCCGCGCTGGAACAGGCGCGCCAGCTGGCCGCGCAGGGCCAACTGGGCAACCCACCCGCGGGCGCCACTGGCAAGCCGGATGGCAAAGAGGAGGAGACACCGCCCGAACAGCTCTCGCTGTTTTAATCCACGCCCAATCTGTATCAACCTCTTGACACAGTCCGTGCGAAACTGTATTATCTGAGTGATACAGATCGTAGGGCTGTCGTAGGTGAGGTGAGGCATGGGCGCACCGCTGCTGCTGCTCGATCCGGCAAGCCCGATTCCACCGTCAGAGCAGATGCGGATGCAGATCCGCCTACTGATCGCGACGGGGCGCCTGGTGGCGGGGGACGTGCTGCCGTCGGTGCGCCAACTCGCGCGCGATCTGGGGATCGCGCCGAATACGGTGGTGCGCGCGTACGGCGAACTGCAGCGAGATGGCTGGGTCGTTACCTCCGCCCGCCGCGGTGTGCTGGTGGCGCCATGTCCGCCGGAGCGCTCAATGGAGGAGCGCGCCCACGCGCTGGAGCGCGCGGTGGCGCACCTGCTGGTGACGGCGCACCAGTTGGGCGTGGGGCGGGATGAGTTGCGCGCCGAAATCGGCCGGCAGTTGGGAGGCGAGCGGCATGGGTAACCAGGTGGCGATCACGTTCACGCTCGACGGCAACCTCTTCACGGGCATCGAGGTGCTACTCTTTGTGCTGTTGGGCGCCGGTGCCGCCGTGATCGGCTGGTTTGTCGGCTGGCGGAGCCGCTCGTCTCGCCCCGGCCCGCGGGCGATCAATACGTGGCAGCGCGAACTCATCGCCTGGGGCGTGATCGGTGCGGGCGACAAGACATTACCCGTGGTGGAGGATGTGATCCGCTGCTGGAACCGCATTGCATCAGCGGGAGTCATCGGACTGGGTATCGGCGTAGCGCTGG
>DASYGC010000002.1:0-6505 GCA_036000225.1 Ktedonobacterales bacterium
TAATGGATGCCGGCAGAAGATAGCCCAGCGCATAAAGCGCCAGGGTAACCGCCAGGCCCACCATCGCGGTGATCAGGCCTCCACGCAGCGCGGCCGAGCCCGCGCGGCGCACCGGGTTGAGCAGGCGCTGCGGCATCAAACCGCGAGCGATCATCGCCATCCGCTCGCGATGGTCCAGATAGCGGATCAACAGAATGAAGGCCAGAAAGATCGCCAGCGAACCCAGCCATTCGAGGCCCACAATCTCCACAGCAGTCATCGGCGTAGCCTCTTTATCTCTCTGATTTGGTCGCCCACTTCCAGCCGGTGACGCGGGTGGTACCCGCCGGGAAGCGGCTGGAAGACGCCCGGCATGTATTGTGCGATACGTCGCTCGAGTACCTGAGTCACCAGAGCCTGCGTGCGGCGAAAGCGGGTTGCAGTGTATGATATTGTATGAGCCAGTGGCGGCGAAACAAGTTTCACGCAGGGGTGGTTCGTGTGGTAGGGCGGAGAGCAAAGAGCAGATGAACGTTAAAGGTCTCTTCGATCGTTTTGGCGCGGGCACGGGAGCATCGGCGCCCGAGTCGCTGGCGTCGGCGGACGCGCAACCCCTGGCTGGGACGCCGCTGGCGACGGTTCCGCGGGAGGAGACCGAACTGGTCGCGCGCGCGCGCGCTGGCGATCAGCAGGCATTCGCCGACCTGGTGCGCGCGCACCAGCGCCAGATCTATACGCTCGCGCTGCAGATGCTCCACGACGAAGACGACGCTGTCGAGGCCACACAAGAGGTCTTCCTTGCCGCCTGGCAGCACTTGCGCGCGTTTCGCGGTGAGGCACGTCTGGCGACCTGGCTGTATCGCATCACCTATCACCATTGCCTGAAGGTGGTGGAGCGGCAGCGGCGCGCGACACAGACCCATGCGGAACTGGCGGGCGCGACCGCGCGAGCCGACCGACCCGCCGTGCGACTGAGCGAGCAGCATGCGCAGACGGCCATTCGCGACCTGTGCGATGTCGTGCGCGCCGAGATTGCCAAACTGCCCCCGAAGTATGAGGCCGTACTCGACCTGCGGCATCTGCAGGATATGAGCTACGAAGAGATCGCCGTGATCTTGCGCGTGCCCATCGGGACCGTCAAGACGCACCTGTTTCGCGCGCGCGCGCTGCTCAAAGAGCGCCTGACCGAACTGGTCGGTGAGCTCGATCGCGCCACCGCTGAAGGAATGATCCGCGCGGGCGAATTGAGCGCGGGGCTCCGTGATTTGATCGGGCGGCGAATAGATCCTCTACGGAAGGAGAGCGGGGCATGAACTGTTCACAGGCCGAGTGGTGGATGCAGCTCTATGTCGATGGTCGCCTGGATACGCGGCGCCTGGCTCAGTTGGAGCCACATATTCAAACCTGTGCGTCCTGCCGCGAGGATCTCGCGTTGCTGGAACTGGTCAGTCGCACGGCATCCGCGCATGTCGAGGTGCGCGAGCCGGATGGACTCACGGCGGCCATTTTGCTGCGTGTGGCCGAGCTGGAAGCCCGCAACGCGCGCAAACCGCATGTATTCGAGCCGGGCCTGGTCGACGCGCTGCTGGCCGCGACCCTGGCCACGCTGGTGACCGCGGGGTTCTTGCTGTTCCAACCGGTGCTGCGCCAGGCCGTCTCCCAGGCGCTGGCACACGCCCTGCTTGGCGTGAATCACACGGCTATCGCGGCCCTAGGCGATTCGCCCGGCTGGCTGGCCTGGGCGGTGTGCATCATGCTGGGGCTGCTGCTCGCGCTCGCTTTCGCTGGCGGCGAGGTGCGCGCCACGTGGCGGCGCAACCTGATGACGCGATTGCCGCACTGACGGCATGCCGCGCGGCATCCGAGCGGTGGTGTGTGCTACTATTTGGAGCAGCAGTCGACTCCTGGCGCCTCGCACCGGTCATCTGATCGGGGGGGATGACTCAACCGATTCGAGGCGCCACGAGTAGTAACTCTGTGGGAGGGAGACAGGCGCTCTGACCGACCAGGACTTCGAAGACGCCGAACTGGTGGCGCGTCTGGCTGACGGTGACGAAGCGGCCCTGGTGCCGCTCTACGATCGCTATGGCAAACTGATCTACTCACTGGCGCTGCGGGTGGTGCACGATTCCTCCACCGCGGAAGAGGTGACGCAGGAGGTCTTTGTGCGCCTGTGGCGCAACGCCGCCAGCTTCGAACCCAGTCGCGGACGCGTGCATGCCTGGTTGATGCGCATCGCGCACAATCTGGCGTTGAATGAGGTGCGGCGCCGCCAGAGCCGGCCAGTGGCAGCCGATTCCTTTGATTGGTCGGTGGCTGGCGCCGCGTTGGTCGATCAGAATGTTGATGGCGATCCCGCCATGGCCACCTGGTTGCGCGAACGAGCGACGGCGATCCGGAACGCGCTGACCAAACTGCCCGCACCACAACGTCAGGCCATCGAGCTGGCATTCTTTGGTGGATTGTCGCAGGCGGAGGTAGCCGCGGCGATTGGCGATCCCCTGGGAACGGTGAAGAGTCGTATTCGCGTCGGCATGCAACGTCTGCGCGAACTATTAGTTGCCGATGGTGTCGATATCCACTCGATCGAAGTCCCGTGATGCCACTTCATACCAGCCACGTTTGCACTGTGTGCTATGCCAGTTGTGTCCAGCTACGCCGCGAACCGGCGTGGGGCCTGGGGGCGACGAGAGAGATAGTTAGACGACAATGGACGAGCAGCACGCCGACAATCTGATCGACGCCTATGCGCTAGGGGCGCTCGAAGCTGACGAAGTGGCCGAGGTGGAGTCGCATCTCGAAGTCTGCCCCCGTTGCCAGGCGCTTGCGCGTGCCGCGCGTGCGAGCGCCCAGGCGCTGCTCTATGCCACGCCGCTCGTTGAGCCGCCGCTCGATCTCCGCCACAGCGTGCTGGCGCGGGTCCACCAGATCGCGACCGCTGAGTCCTCCACTGACACAGGGATACCTGATGGACCCCCGAACGCCATCACTGCCGGCGGCCTGGGTCGTTGGTTCCGTACCCTGCTGCGCGACGATCCCACCCAGCGCGACGAGGCGTCATTCCGCCTGGCGCAGCTGATGAGCGATCCCACCTGCCAGGTGTGGCAGGTCGGCGGCACCGCTGATGCGCCTGGCGCCAGCGCGCGTCTGGTTGGCACTCCCAGCGGGCGCGAAGCCGTCATCCTGACGTCGGGTTTGCATGCCCTGCCACCCGATCGCGCCTACCAGGTATGGTTCCTGCGCGGCGGGCAGCCCATCCCCAACGCGGTCTTCCATGTGGCGCGCGGCGGGCGCGGGCGCCAGGTCGTCCACGCGCCCACGCGGCTGAATGACGATCTCACCGTCGCCGTCACCCCCGAGCCGGCGGCCGGCAGCCCCGCGCCCACCGGCCCCATCGTGCTGATGGGCCAGCTCTCGGCATAGCCACGACCAGCTCTCGGCATGTCTGGCAGTTCCACCGCCATCCTTGGCGCGATTCGTGGCAGCGGCTCTGGCGCCCAAGTGCCCGCCGTGCGTACCCGTGCCGCGGGGTGTTGCCCCTGATGCACCACCGCAACAGTAGAGCTTGCACATGCCTGTCTGCTCTTCGTACACTTGAAGACGACGCGCAGCAAAATCCGCGTGGACTCGCGCTATGTGCGCGTCGCCATGCTGGCATACTGGATGCGCCGTGCAGTGGCAACGCGCGAATATCCGCGCATCGGATGATTCTGGCCCCGCCTGTGCGACGGTACGCATGAAGGACCGCGGACGGTACAATTGGAGGACGTCACCTGCTCTCACCACTCCACTCACCGAAACCGAATGAGCAGCCGAGCTTCAGTCGGCGGGTCCAAACAACCAGCCTACTCATCGGAACGGGATAACCCCTCGAATGCATTCGAGGAACCTGAAGTGATTAGCGCAGCGTCCCCTCGAATGCATTCGAGGGGCCTGAAGAACCACCCCGTCGAATGCGTTCGACGGCTCGCCGAAAGAAGGATGCATCATGGCGAACAGCCGGCTCCATGCCGTCTATGAACTTGGTCAGAGTATCTGGTACGACAACATTCGCCGTGGACTGATCACTTCAGGCGATCTGCAGCGTCTGATCGACGATGACGCGGTGGTCGGCATTACCTCCAACCCCACCATTTTCGAGAAGGCCATCGACGGCAGCACCGACTATGACGAACAACTGCGCTCGCTGGTGCAGCAGGGCGTCACCGATGCGGGCCAGGCCTTCGAGGCGCTGGCGATCAAGGATATCCAGATGGCCGCCGATGTGCTGCGGCCAATCTTCGACCGCACCAACCACATCGATGGCTATATCAGCCTGGAGGTCTCGCCTGGCGCGGCCAACCATACGCAGGAAACCCTCGCCGAGGCGCGACACCTGTTCGCGACGGCCAACCGTCCTAACGTGTTCATCAAGATACCGGCGACCCCCGAAGGCATCCCCGCCATCGAGCAGATGATCTACGAGGGCGTCAACATCAATATCACGCTGATCTTCGCGCTCGACATCCACAAACAGGTGATCGAGGCCTATCTGCGGGGGTTGGAGCGCCGCCAGGCCGAGGGCAAGCCGGTCACCGGCATCGCCTCAGTCGCCAGCTTCTTCGTCAGCCGCGTCGACTCGCTGGTCGATAAGCAGCTCGAAAGCCTGCTGGGGCAGACGCAGGACAGCGCCAAACAGACCGAGATTCGCGCGCTGCTGGGCCAGGCGGCCATCGCCAACGCGCGGCTGGCCTACAAGCAATACCAGGAATACTTCGAAGGCGAGCGTTTCGCCAAGCTCAAGGGCGCCGGCGCGCAGGTGCAGCGCTGCCTGTGGGCCAGCACCAGCACGAAGAATCCCGCCTACCGCGATGTGCTCTATGTCGAGCAATTGATCGCCCCTGAGACGGTCGACACCATGCCGCCGCAAACTATCGTCGCCTTCCAGGAGCACGGCAACGTCGC
The DNA here is from genome assembly GCA_036000225.1 of Ktedonobacterales bacterium. Taxonomy (GTDB): domain Bacteria; phylum Chloroflexota; class Ktedonobacteria; order Ktedonobacterales; family JADMIN01; genus DASYGC01. Next base: position 4,924 of record DASYGC010000002.1, read on the forward strand.
CCAGACCATCGTGGCCGGCATTCCTGAGGCAACGGTGACGATGCAACGACTGGCGGCGGTGGGCATCGATATGGCGGCGGTCACCAAGCAGCTCGAGGTCGAGGGCGTGTCGCTGTTCGCCGATTCGTTCAATAAGCTGATCCACAGCACCGGCGAGAAGATCGCCCGGCTGGCGGCGGAGATGAGCGGCCAATCTCACACCCAGGCACCCAGTCTGGCCGGCCGCCAAAGTGCCAGCCTGGGTGCGCTGCAGTCCGCCGTGGATGCGACGCTCGAGCGCGCCGACAGCGAGCATTTCGCCCGCCAGGTGTGGGACAAGAACCCCGCCTTCTGGAAACCCAACCCGAGCGAGCAGCAGGAGATTACCAACCGGCTGGGCTGGCTGACCGTCACCGATCAGATGAAGGATGCCCTGCCCCGCCTGCGCGAGCTACGCGACGACGTGCGCAGCGCCGGCTTCACCCACGTGGTGCTGCTGGGCATGGGAGGCAGCAGCCTGGCGCCCGAGGTGCTGGAAACCACCTATGGCGTGGCGTCGGGGCAGCCGAAACTCCATATCCTCGATACCACCGATCCCGCTACGATTCTCGCCACGACCCGCGCGATTGATCTGGCGCATGCGCTCTTCATCGTGGCTTCCAAGTCGGGCGGCACCATTGAAACGCTCTCGCAGTTCCGCTACTTCGAGAGCCTGCTGCGCGAGAAGGGCATTGCCAGCCCCGGCGCGCACTTCATCGCCATCACCGATCCCGGCACCAAGTTGGATCAGTTAGCCCAGGAGCACAACTTCCGCCAGATCTTCCGCAATCCCGACGATATCGGCGGACGCTATTCGGCGCTCTCGTTCTTCGGCCTGGTGCCCGCGGCCATCATCGGCCTGGATGTCCCGCAGTTGCTCGATCGCGCCGAGCTCATGCAGCAGGCCTGCCACCCCAGCGTGACGGCACGTGAGAATCCGGGGCTGTGGCTGGGTGCCGTGCTGGGCACGTTGGCGCTGCATGGGCACGACAAGGTGACACTGGTGGCCGCGCCGCCCATCGCCAGCTTTGGCTACTGGGTGGAGCAATTGATCGCGGAAAGCACCGGCAAGGAGGGCAAGGGCATCCTGCCAGTAGAAGGCGAGAGGCTGGGGGCGCCCGATGTGTACGGCGGCGACCGGCTCTTCGTCTATCTGCGCACCGAGCACGGCGCCGACCCGACCCAGGACGATGCGGTGGCGGCGCTGGAGCGAGCGGGTCAACCGGTGGTGCGCCTGAGTCTGGCCGACACCTACGATCTGGGCCAGGAGTTCTTCCGCTGGGAGTTCGCCATCGCTATCGCCGGCGCACTGCTCGGCATCAATGCCTTCGACCAGCCCAACGTGCAGGAGTCGAAGGATGTGACGGATGCGCTCTTGCGTCAGGAGGGCCAGAGCGGATCACTGCCCGAACCAGTGGCGGCGCTTACCACCGAGACGGGGCATGTTTCGCTGGTGGGTGGCGAAAGGGAAACGGAACTGCTGGCCGCGGCCAACTCGCTGCAATCCGCGCTGGTGGCGTTTGGCGACCAGGCGCAAGCGGGCGACTACGTGGCGTTGCTGGCC
>DASYGC010000003.1:0-1510 GCA_036000225.1 Ktedonobacterales bacterium
TACTGACACCCGCCGGCCTGCGCGACAGCGTGGTCGCGCCATCACCCCTGGAAGATGCCCCAGCGCGCGCGGAAGGACGTTCACTCGCCGCATGATGAGTTGGGAGTCCGCTACGCGTGCAAGGAGGCAGCGGCGAGGCTCACCGTTCAGGCCGTCGGGCCACCCCCGGCTCGCTCGTGGGCAGGGGAATCGTGTGTCGCTCAGCGCACCTGGCGACACCTCTACACATTTGGCATACTGTGCCACAGGCATCGTTCCGAGGAGGAGCACCATGCATTCGGATCATCTCTCATCGGCCTACGCCAGGCGGCTAGGCGTCGTCCTGCTGCTCGCCGTGCTCACGCTCGCCGGCTGCGGCGGCGGCGGCAGCGGCACCAGCAGTCAACCCGGCAAGGGCATCAGTCTGACGATTGGCAGCAAGAATGACCCTGATGGACAGTTGCAGGCCGAGATGTACTCGCTGCTGCTGGCAAATCAGGGCTTTTCTGTGACTACCCATCTCGCGCTGGGACAGACACCCGTGCTGGACGCGGCCATCAAAAGTGGTGCGGTTGATATGTATCCCGAGTTCACCGGGACCGCGCTCAGCCTGCTGAACCTGCCCAACACCACCGACCCACATCAGGCGTATGCCGCCGTCAAAGCCGCCTACGAGCAGCAGTTCCACGTGACGTGGCTCGATCCCGCCTACAATCTCAACGATAGCTACGGGATCTGCACCTCACAGGCCAACGCGACCAAGTACAACTTGCACTCCCTGGCCGATCTGCCAGCGGCTGCCAGCCAGCTCACCATCGCCGAACAGCAGGACGCCAAGACGATCCTGGCACCCGTCGAAGCAGCGTACGGCATCACCTTCAAGGGCACCACGCAAATCACCGAGCCCCTCTCCTTCCCGGCGGTGACTCAGGGCAGCGCGCAGGTCAACGAGTGCTACACCACCGATCCCAACATCGTGACGCAGAACTTCGTGCTGCTCACCGACTCGAAGAACGCCTTCCCGGTGTATAATCCCGCGCCCATCGTGCGCGACGCGACTCTGGCGAAATCTTCGGCGATCGCGTCGACGCTAAACGCGCTAGAGCCGAAACTCACCACCGCTAACACGCTGGCATTGATCAAACAAATTGCCATTGATCACACGTCAGTTGAGCAGGTGGCAAAGACGTTCCTCAAGCAGCAGGGACTCTTGCCCTAGCGGCTGTGCGGATTCTCAGACCCTTGCCCACCGGTTCTCGCTCAGGGAACCGCAGTGACTCCTGTGGCGCCTTCCTTACGCAGGGAGGCGCCACAGCGTTTCCCCACACGCTCACTCCAAGGCCGCGTGGGGGTCGCCCCGGCGTGGTCTCAGCGATCCGCCACTGGCGCGATGCGGGGAATCTCGGGTCCGCATCCACGTTTGTACACTAACACCGTGCGCCTGAAGCTGATGACTACCACGCCATCCTGGTTGTAGCCCGTCGTGCGCACGGTGACAATGCCGACGGTTGGGCGCGAGGCGGAGGCGCGC
>DASYGC010000004.1:0-17510 GCA_036000225.1 Ktedonobacterales bacterium
CGGGCGCGACGCTCTGCTTCGTGCTGACGCTGGCGGCACAGGCGGCGCAGACGCTGACGCTGGACAATCTGGCCGAACTGGCGGGAGCGCAGGGTCGGCAGGCGTATCTCGACCAGCAATTGGGGCCATACACCGGGGCGATGCGGCGGCTCGATGCGCTGGACGCGAGCGCACAGGTGTTGTTTCTGTGGGAGCCGCGGACCTACCTGACGCGGGCACGGGTCGAGCCCGATGCCTTCATCGACAATTTCAACGCGCTCTACCGTCGCTGCGGGGACGCGGCGGGGATTACGCATTGTCTGCGGACGGCGGGATATACACACGTGCTGCTCTATCAAACGGGAATGTGGTACGTACGCGACCAGCCCAGCGCGAAGGATCCACCCGGCCAGTGGGCCGCGCTGGACACCGCGCGGGCGAGTTGGACGGCGATCTACCGCGACGCGGCGCCGCTGCCGGGGCGTACGGATGCGGGATGGTATGTGCTGTACGCGTTGCCCGCGACGCCGTAGTGATGCGAACGGCGTACCCCCTGCTCCCCGCGAGGAGGGTCCAGAAGGGGCGCCAGCGGGCGCGCGGAGAGGCGGCGATGGGGTGGTATCAGTCGGGCAGCGCGGAACCGGACTGCCACTCGACCGGTTCGGCGAAGGTCATGCGGGTGTAGGGGAGGGTGCGCTGGGCCAGCGCGCTGGCCAGCAACTGCGCGGCGCGTTCCATCTCGGCGCGGGTGGGGGGGCCGCCGCCTGTCTCCAGGCCCATGCGGGCGGCAAGCACGAGCCGGTCGGCGCGCATCCAGCCACGGACCTCACGGACTTCGGCGATGGTGCGCGCCGCGCGGGCGAAGTGCAGGGCGACATCGCGCTGATAGTCGCGAGCAAAGTCGGCGGCGACGCCATCCAGGGTGAGTGGCAACTCGACCTCGACGCAGGGGATCACTGAGGCTTCCTGACCGGGCCGCGTATGCAATTGCCAGCTGCCCATGCTCGGGCTGGCGGGCGGAACAGCGGCGGGGTGTGGGGTGGCATCCCAGGGTGGGGGAGGCGCCGTGGGGTAGAGCGGGCGCGAAGCCCAGCTGGCGCCGGAAGTCGGACGCGAGGAGCGCGAGATGTTGCTGGCCAGCGTGCGCACCTCGTCCTGGGTGACCTGCAGCGTCATCCACGGCGAGGCGGGGCCGGCGGGGCCAGCCGATGCGCTGGGGTAACGGACCGCCAACTGCACCCAGGCTTCGCGCTCGCCGGGACTCATGGCCACGTCTCCGCTGGGCTGGCGCGCCGCCGTGAGGCGCTGGCCGGAGGGACCTTCCCAACAGACGTGGGTAAGCGTCAATGGCGAGTCTGTCCAGCGACGCGCACCTTTGAGGTAGCCGCCGTAGGCCAGGACGCCCGCCAACACGTCCGCGAGTCCCGTGTCGCTCACGGATTCCGCCGGGCGTCCGTGCCCCCAGCCAGCACCTGCCATGCCCAATCCTCCACACCACTTCGCCACAACACTACAACGAACCTGCGATAGACATGCGCTCAGGGACACGGCACCTGCCCGTACGGTCGCCACCGCACAGCTTCAATGCGGGGTTGCGCGCCGGTACGCGATTGAGTATAGCACCCCGCCCGGTGTCCCACAATTCGCGCCGTGCCGGAATAGGACTCTCGTCTACGCCGCCCGTCACCTCGACCCCTCTAAGCAGGCTGGTGATGTCGTAAGCGAACGCGAAAACCTTGACAGTGCGGTGCGGCTGGGGTATCATACTTGCTGTTCCCCCGGCGTGGGGAGACACCAACTTGCCAAAGTGGCGGAACCGGTAGACGCGCAACGTTCAGGGCGTTGTGTCCGTAAGGGCGTGGGGGTTCGAATCCCCCCTTTGGCACCGTTTGGAAGGGTCGCATAGCTGGTCTAGTGCGGCGGTTTGCTAAACCGCTATCGGGGCAACCTGATCGTGGGTTCGAATCCCACCCCTTCCGCCATTTTCTCACATCCAAATGCCCACCCGCGCGGGTGGGCATTGCTTTACCGCGCGATACCGCCTCCCTGTTGTACGGTGTGATATACTCGTCACTACCACGGCATGTGCCGCGCTCCCGCTTGATTCGCCATGGAAGGCGCCAGTGCGCGGCACTCGTCGAACGGTCACACCGCGCTCGATGGAGGAGGATGCCCCATGCCCCAGACCAGTGATGAGACGCCTACTATCCCCGTGAACACCCGTTCTGCCAAAGGCGGCAAGGTGGGCCGCCGGGTGCTGCTCGCCACCGCGGGCGTGGTAGCGTGCGGTGGGCTGGCCGCGCTCACGCCGGTAATCGCGAGCGACCTGCGCCAGTTCACCGAGGCCGAGCTGAAGGCCGCTGTCGCCGCCGCCGAAAACAATGCGCGGCTGGCGCTGCTCAAGGATCTGGCGAACCTCGAGGGGGTCTCGATCGATGTGGCCATCACGGCGGCGCAAGTGACGCAGTTGGGCGTCAAGTACATCGTGTTGCCGGTGGCCACCGTCGTCGCCGCGCTTGGCGTGGGGGCGCTGGGAGTGCTGATCGGTACGATCAACAACGTCGAATCCGCCTTCAAGACGTTTCACCTGACCTATCCCGCACAACTCGATGCCCTCAAGACCATGCTGACCTCCTGGCAGACCAACCTGGGCGTGTTGCCCGTGGACCTTGGCGCCTATGCCAACGCCGACATCGCGAGCGCCGAAGCCTATCTCACCAGCCTCAAGACGCGCATTGCCGATGCCCAGAATCAGCAGCCGCAACCCACTCCCACGCCCGGCGTGATCTAGAACGCACGACCTACTCGCCGCAACCCACTGGTGGTATAATGCGGATGCCCGCGCGCGAGCTCGCGCGCGGGCACGATGTGTCTGCCAGCGGATGGGCGAGGCCGCCTGCGCCCCTGCCCATGCGGCGAGTGAAGGGGCATCATCATGGCCGATTTCGAGGTAGTCGCGCCCTTTCAGCCGACCGGTGACCAGCCTGAGGCCATCGCGGCGCTCACGGCAGGCATCCAGCGCGGCGATCGCTTCCAGACGTTGCTCGGCGTGACGGGCTCGGGCAAGACGTTTACGGTGGCCGAGGTCCTCGGGCGCGTGCCGCGGCCTACGCTGGTGCTGGCGCCCAACAAGACGCTGGCCGCGCAGCTGTATGCCGAGTTCAAGGAGTTCTTCCCCAACAACGCGGTCGAGTACTTCGTCAGCTACTACGACTACTATCAGCCAGAAGCGTACATCCCACGCACCGACACGTATGTGGAGAAAGAAAGCCAGATCAACGAAGAGATCGAGAAGCTGCGCCTCTCCGCCACGCGCAGCCTCTTCGAGCGGCGCGATGTTTTGATTGTGGCCTCGGTCTCGTGCATCTTCGGTCTGGGGTCGCCCGAAGAATATGGTGAGGTGGTGCTGACGCTGAAAGTCGGTGAGGCGCGCCGCCGCGACCGCATCCTGCGTCACCTGACCGATATCCAATACGAGCGCAACGACCAGAACTTCGTGCGGGGCAAGTTCCGCGTGCGCGGTGATGTGCTGGAAATCTTCCCTTCCTACGAAGACCTGGCCGTACGCATCGAGTTCTTCGGCGACGAGATCGAGCGCATGGTCGAGATCGATCCGCTCACCGGCGAGATCCTGGGTCAGCGGGCGCGGCTGGATATCTATCCCGCCAAGCATTGGGTCACCACCCAGGAGCGCCTCAACCGCGCCATTACGGGTATCGAAGCCGAGCTGGCCACACGGCTCAAGGAACTTGACGCCGAAGGCAAGCTGCTGGAAGCCGCGCGCTTGCGCCAGCGCACCAACTTCGACATCGAGATGCTGCGTGAAACCGGCATCTGTTCCGGCATCGAAAACTACTCGCGCCACCTGGCCGACCGCCAGCCCGGCGACCAGCCCTGGACCCTGCTGGACTACATGCCCGACGATTTTCTGCTGGTGGTTGATGAATCGCACGTGGCGCTGCCCCAGGTGCGCGGCATGTTCAACGGCGACCGCGCGCGCAAGCAGGTGCTGGTGGACTATGGGTTCCGCTTGCCGTCAGCACTCGACAACCGCCCGCTGACCTTCGACGAGTTCCAGCAGCACATCGGCCAGGCCATCTTCGTCTCGGCCACGCCAGGTCCCTTCGAGTACGAGCACAGCACACAGGTGGTCGAGCAGATCATCCGCCCGACGGGGGTGCTCGATCCGCTGATCAGCGTTCGGCCCACAGAGGGGCAGATCGACGACCTACTCGCCGAGATCCAGGCGCGCACGCAACTGCACCAGCGGGTGTTGGTGACGACGCTCACCAAGAAGATGGCCGAAGATCTGGCCGACTACCTGCAGGAGATGGGCACCAAGGTGCACTATCTGCATTCCGAGATCGATACGCTGGAGCGAGTGGAGATTCTGCGCGACCTGCGCCTGGGGGTCTACGATGTGGTGGTGGGCATCAACCTGCTGCGCGAGGGACTCGATCTGCCCGAGGTCTCGCTGGTGGCGATCCTGGATGCCGATAAGGAAGGCTACCTGCGCTCGGAGAACTCGCTCATCCAGACCGTAGGGCGGGCGGCGCGCCACCTGGAGGGCAGCGTGATCATGTACGCCGATCGCGTGACCAACTCGATGCGCCGGGCCATCGACGAGACCAATCGCCGGCGCGGCATCCAGACGGCCCACAATGTCGAGCACAACATTACGCCGATCGGCATCAAGAAGGAAGTGCGCGCGCTGGCCGACCGGCTGCGTCCGGGAGCCGCCGCTGCCGCGGCAGCGGCCGCCGCGAGCGGGGGCGTCACCATCGCCAGCATGCCGCGCGACGAAGTGGCCCGCCTCATCAAGGACCTCGAGTCGCAGATGCGCCGCGCCGCGAAGGAACTGGAGTTCGAGCGCGCCGGCACGCTGCGCGACCAGATCATCGAACTGCGGCGTAGCCTGTTAGAGTGAGGGCGTTGACGGGAGACCACCCCGGCGGTACACTGGGCGCCATGTCATCGTCCGCCACAATGGCGTTGTCGGATGTACGCGCCGATAGGACCGATCCATGCCCGAGGCTCCCACCTATAATGCCTATCTCGAAGTTGACCAGAGGGGCCGCTGGCTCGCCTCCATCCTCGATCTGGCCGGTTGTTACGCCGACGGCGCCAGCGAGCCGGAAGCGCTGGGCGCGCTGAAGGTGGCGCTGCCCGCCTATTTCGCCTGGCTGCGTGGCCACGACGACTACACGCCTGAGGTGCATGGCCCCTGGCAGGTGGTGCCGTGCGAGACCTTTCGCACCAGCATGCTTGGCGACCACCAGGTCCACGCTTTCTTCACGCTCGACGCGCAGCCGGTGGACGATGAGGAGTTGGACTGGGCGCTCGCGCTGCTGCAGTGGGCGCATGAGGACCTGGTGGCGCTGGTGCGCAGTGTGCCGCCCTCGCTGCTGGAGCAGCGCTCCGCCATTGATGCGTGGTCCGCCGCCGATGCACTGCGCCACCTCGCGCGGACCCAGCTGTGGTACGTGTCCTTGCTGGACGATCCGCCCGGCGCGCCCGGCGTCGAGCCGTCCGGTGACGACCCCATCGTGCGCTATCAGCAGGCGCACGGCGTCTCGATGCGGCGCCTGCGCGCTGCCAGCGACCAGCAGCGCACGGCGATCCACGAGCACGCGGGCGAGCGTTGGTCGCTGCGCAAGGTGCTGCGTCGTAGCGTCTGGCATGTGCGCGACCACACGACGCAGATCGAGCGGATCATGCGGGGGTAGCCGTTCACCACTGGCGAGCAGGTCGTGCCGTGCTGTCCTGCTTGCCAGGGTTTGCGGCCGGGCACACGCCCACATCCAGAGGGCGTACACCCGTACGACCCTACGAGATTCGGTAAGACTATCTGCGCTCCAATGACATCTGCGGCACGGGCACGAGGTCCAGCCCACGGCTGGCTGGCGTATGCGGCATCGCCAGCAGATAGACCAGGATGACCACCTGCGCGGGCACAATCACCATGATCAGGCCGATGGTCCCCAGCAGCAGGATCGCGATCGCCCAGCCTACCCGGTGGCGCCGAAACGCGGCCACCGCGCCCACCAGCACGGCGATGGCCGCGAACAGAATACTCAGCGGCAGCGCACCCAGCAGCGCCAGCAGAGAGAGCCCGCTATCGGTGAGCGCCGGCAGCACGCCGCTATTCGCTGACGGCGGGAAGGGAACCGCAACGCTTATCACGAGCAGCACCACGCCGAGCAGGCCGAAGAACACGGAGAGCATCAGCAAGATCCAACCGGCGCGGCGATAGGCCGTGCCTTCGGGAGCGAAGTCGTCTAGTTCGGCGGTCGAGAACGCGGGCAGGATGCCCACCGTCACCGCGGCCACCCCAGCGCCGCCACTGGCGCCCACGCGCGCCGTGGCGGGAGGCGCCGCCAATAGCGGCAGCGCCGCGGGTCGCTGGGCCGGCGCGAGATCGAGCAGGCGCAGTTGCCGTTGGGCCCCGTCGCGCACGCGCGTGGCCTGCGCATAGAGGATGTAGCGGTAGATCGGCAGCGCCAGCGAACCCAGCGCGAAGCCCGCCGTCAACACGGTGATGACGACGGTAATGACCAGGGTGATGATGAAATACGTCAGGCGGCGCTTGGCCAGCGCCGCGGCGATCTGCGCCCGCGCCTGGAGCACCCCGCGCAGGTCATGGCGGATGTCGGGCAGCGTCGGATCCAGGGAACGCGCGGCATCCGAGACGAGCAACGCCGCCTCGCCGTTGCCGGTGCGCAGGTACGCCTGCGCCAGATGGCTGCGCGGCAGGGTCCACTCGGGCGCCAGTTGGACCGCCTTCTGGAACTCCGGGATTGCTCGGGCGAACTGTCCCTCGACGAGGTAGATGGCGCCGCGATTGTGCCAGGGCACCGCGAACGCGGCATCCGCGTGGCACGCCGAGTTGAAGCCAGCGACGGCCTCGGTGCGCCGTCCCTGTTGCCAGCTCTGTACCCCTTTGTCGTTGAAGGCGTCGGCACTGGCCACGCGCGAGGGCGCGGCGGCGGAGGGCACGATACGGGCCTGGAATGCGCTGGCGAGCATGTCGCGTCCTCCATCTGATCGGCGGTGCCGATTCGTTCCCATTATCGCGCGGCCTGTCAAGGCATGGTGGTGGATAGAAGCCCACGGGTATGAAGCAATCCCGCAGCGTGTGCCAGTGGCCGGCTGTCGAGGTGAAACCGGCTTGTGGCATGCATTCCACGACGAATCCCGGTGCGGCAACATCCGGGCTGACGCGACACGCGCGTGCCAGCTATAATTACGACTGGGGAGTGGCGCGGGTTGGATCGCAGCCGCCCTGGTATGGGAGTAGGAGTCACCAGCGATGGCGCAAGGCGAACCGGGGTATCTACGGCTGCACGCGACGGGCGAACTGGCGCGGCGGGCCGAGGCGGCCTGGCAGCTCTTGCGCGGCTGCACGGTGTGTCCGCAAAATTGCCCGATCGATCGCACAACCGGGCGCACGGGGGCCTGCCACTCGGGCACCGAGATCATCGTGGGGTCGTGGAACGTGCACCGGCGCGAGGAGCCACCCATCAGCGGCACGGGTGGCGCGGGCACGATCTTCTTCGGCGGCTGCCAGGCGCGCTGCTCGTACTGCCAGAACTTCTGGCTCAGCCAGCAAGGGCATGGCATTCGTGTCGGGCCCGAGCGCCTGGCCGAGATGATGCTCTCGCTCCAGCGCAAGGGCTGCCACAATATTGACCTGGTGACGCCGACGCACTTCGTGCCGCAGATTCTCAAGGCGCTGGTTGTCGCCGCCGACCGTGGGCTGCGTATCCCGCTGGTGTACAACTGCGCGGGCTACGAGCACGTGCACACGCTGCGCCTGCTGGATGGCGTCGTTGATATCTACCTGCCCGATGCCAAGTACGCCGACAACAAGGAGGCGGTGCGCACCTCCAAGATGCACCACTATGTGGAATTCAACCGCGCCACCCTGCTGGAGATGTATCGTCAGGTGGGTGGGCTGGTGGTGGACGAGGAGGGCATCGCCGTACGCGGCCTGATCGTGCGCCACCTGGTGATGCCCAACGGCCACGCGGGCACCCGCGAGGTGCTGGAGTGGATGGCCGAGCACCTGGGATCGGATATCGGGCTGAGCGTGATGGATCAGTATTTCCCCGCCTACAAGGCCTGGAACGACGACACCCTCAATCGCCGCCTGACCTGGCGCGAATATCGCGAGGCGCTGGACATCGTGGAGGCGCTGCCCTTTGAGAATCTGTTCCTGCAAGAAGATCTGAGTGAGTTGGATCGCACCGCCGACGTCTAAGTCTGTGTCCGCTTGGACGAACCATGCTACAATCTTGAGGGTACACACATAGAGACAGCGTCGGATGCGACGGACCATCCACCGCGGTGGCGCCAGGAGCGCCCAATTCACATCCGAAACGGGAGGCAGCATGAGCGATACGGCCACGTTGAGCCGGCTCTTCGCCAGCATTGAGACCGACTTGATGGAGGTGGATCGCACCTTCACCGCTCGCGCTGTTTCCGGTCTGGCCATTCTGCAGGATGCTGCGGCTCATGTGTTGAGCATGCCGGGCAAACGCCTCCGCACCGCGCTGACACTGCTCTCGGGCAAGTTGATCGAGTACCGCTTCGACAAGCTGCTGCCGCTGAGCGTCGCCTTTGAGATGGCGCACCTGGCGACGCTGATCCACGACGATATCATCGACTCCGCCAGCGTGCGCCGTGGCATTCCTACGGTGAACGCGCGCTATGGCGACCATGTGGCGATCTTGCTCGGCGACTACTTCTTCGCCAAGACCGCGGGGCTCTCGGCGGAGGTGGAGGACTTTCGCATCGACCGCCTGCTGGCCGAGACGGTGGCGACCGTCTGCGAAGGCACGATCATCGAGATGCTCTCTTCCCACCGTCTGGATGTGACGCTGGACACCTATCTGGAGCGCATTCGTTGTAAGACGGCCTGCCTGATGGCCGCCTGCTGCAAAGGCGGGGCCATCGTGGCCAGCGGCACCGACGCGCAAATCGCGCTGATGCACCAGTACGGGCAGAGCCTGGGCATGGCCTTCCAGATCATCGACGATGTGCTCGATTATACCGGCACCCAGGCGACCACCGGCAAGCCCGTCGGCAACGACCTGAGCCAGGGCCTGGTGACGCTGCCGTTGATCTATGCGCTGCAGGCGGAGACCAACGGACGCTATGAGCATGTCGCGCGGGTGCTGGATCATCCCGACGAGCGGCACCACGAGATTGCCGATCTCGTGCGCTGGGTGAACGACGGCCCCGGCATCGACCGCTCGATGGAGCTCGCGCGGCACTATGCCGCGCGCGCGCGCGCTACGTTGAGCGAATTCGCCGAGTCGCCCGAGCGCGCCGTGCTCGACGAACTGGTGGACTACGTCGTCTCGCGCACCCGCTAGTCGCTTGCCACTACCCGGTGCTGACGCAACGTGGCCCAATGTGGCCCAATCTAACTGATGCTGAGGAAGACATGGGCGTGCCCACACCATCCACCAACCCCGAGCTGCGCGGCCGCTTCGAGCGCGCGGGCGGCAAGCCAGTGTACGTGCGGCGCATGTTTGGGCGCATCGCCGGCGTCTACGACCTGATGAACCGCCTGATGACCGGCGGACTGGATGGCCGCTGGCGCCGGTTTGCCGCGCGCCAGGTGGCGCTGAGGCCCGGCCAGCGTGCGCTGGATATTGGCACGGGTACGGCCGACCTGGCGATCGCGGTCGCCCAGGCCAGCGCCGCCGACGCGCGCGTGATCGGCGTCGACTTCACCCCCGCGATGCTCGATCGCGGGCGGCGGAAGCTGGAGCGTCTCGGCTTGGGTGAGCGGATCGACCTGCTTCAGGGCGACGGCGAACAACTGGCATTCCCCGATGCGAGCTTCGATGCCTGCTGTTCGGCCTTCGTCGTCCGCAACCTGGCCGATTTGCGCCAGGGCTTCACGGAGATGTATCGCGTGGTGCGCCCCGGCGGGCGCGTGGTGTGTTTGGAGATCAGCCATCCACCGGGGCTGATCTTTGGCAGTCTGTTCCAGTTCTATTTTGGGCGGCTGGTGCCGCTGCTGGGTCGCGTCATCGGCCGCTCCGCCGATGCGTACACCTATCTGCCAACCTCGGTCACGGCGTTCCCGCGGGCGCCCCAGGTGAAAGCGATCATGGAAGAAGCCGGCTGGGAAGACGTGCGCTACACCTACCTGACGGGTGGCGTCGTGGCCTGCCACGTCGCGCTCAAGCCGGCGCTCAGGGGTGAATGAACGGGATGTGTGGCAACAATTGCAGCAGCGGCGAATGAGTGTGGACGAGGTAGACATAGCCGTCCGCCACCAGCCCCGCCAGCACCAGCAGGATCAGTAGCAGCAAGAGCGCCGCTGAGTGGCGCCGGCGTTTGCGTGGCTTCGGTTGTTCTTCCAGCGCGGCGCGCAACGCGCCCACCGCGCCGGGGAGCATGGTGCGCGTCTTCGTCTGCTCGATGTCGCGGGCGCGGGCGGACCGCTGTGCCGGTTGTGGGGCGGCTGGCACGCGTTCGAATTGGGCAGCGGGTGGCGGCTTGCCTCCCTTGACCGCCCGCTCAGCCTTGCTGACTCTGGGGGCCTTCGGCGCTTTTGGGGTCCGCGGCGCCTTGGGCGCGCGCGGCGGCTTCCTGGGTTTCTTGTGCCGGCCCGATCGGCCACCCTCCAGCGGGTCATCCAGATCGAGCGCCGGCTCCAGCAGCGTGGCGATCGTGCGGCGCATCTCGCCCGCCGATGGGAAACGGCGCGCGGGATCGGGATGGAGCGCCCGCGTGAGCACGCCATCGAAGTCACGGGTCACCGCGGGATTGATGCGGCGCGCGGGCTCGACAGCGCCCCCGATGGCCTCCTGGGGGTCGCGCCCGGTGACCGCCCAGTGCAGGACGGCGGCCAGCGAGAAGACATCGGTGCGCGCATCCGCCAGCCCGCGCAATTGCTCGGGCGCCGCGAAGCCACGCGCGCCACCCGCCTCACCCACCTGGCCGCTGCCGCCACCTTGCGCCAGCAGGGAGGCGGAGAAACCCACGAGCACTGGCATGCCATCGGGCCGCACGATGATGTTGCCAGGAGCGATGTTGCCATGCACGATCGGGGGCACGGCTTGCTCTAGCTGCATCAGCGCATCGAGCAGGTGCGTGGCCATCCTGACCGCCGCTGGCTCGGAGAGTGTACCGCTTGCCTGCCGATATTCGGTCAGCAACTGCCCATCCGGCATGGCAAACACCAGGAAACGCCGGCGCCGCTCGGCAAACATATCTATGAGTTGGGGAATGGCGGGGTGCTGGCCAAACATCTCCAGGCGCGCGGTGACCCGCCGGTGAATCTGATCGGCCAACGCTGGGTTCAGATCCGCGATCGGCAGTTCCTGTACGAGCACCCGCGAACTGGGTTGTTCCGCATCGCTCGCCGCGAAGAGCGGCGGCTCGGTATCGTTCTGCTGACCGGCCAGCGACGGCGCGCTGAAGCGCCGCTGCAGGCGGTAGCGGCTGCCTTTGAGCAGAGTGCCAGCATCCAGGGGCGCGATCCGGCCGGTGCCTGACGAGGTATCGCTGGTGGCGAATGGTCCACCATTGGAAGCTACCCAGCGATCGGGATCAGCCGTCGGATCAGGAGCGCCCGTGCGCCTCCACGTACCACCACCCTGCCCGCCTAGCGGCGTCCATGGCGTCGCAGTTCCATTGGTAGGGGCGGCGGGTGGCACGGCGGGCATGAGCCAGTCTGGCAGCCGCGCATCGCTCGACGCGGGCGCTCCTGGTTGCGAAGCGGGCGGCCAGGAGCTCTGTGGCGATGGCGGTGGCGTCGTGGGCATCGCCGGCGGTGAAACGGGTCGCGGCGTGGGTGGTGGCGCGTTTCCTGGCGCACCGGAGAGACGGGTGGTCTCGGGGGGATTATCGCGCAACTGGCGCATCTGGCGCAGGGAAAACGGGAGCATATGGCCGCACGAAGGGCACGCGCGCGCCATGCCCACGACGGTTTGCCCACACTGCGGACACTCCATAGCTCTTCCATCCTCCGCGCCGACTCTTGTCGCCCCGTTCAGCGCGCACATCCGGTGACGCCTTCCCGCTCGCGCTGCCAGGTGTGCTCCACCGCCGCGACCTGCCTGCCGCATGCGCGCTGGACCGCTGCTGGCCTGGCGCCCGTGCCGCGCCCGTGCCCGTGCGATGATGCCACCAGGCGCCGCGTCAACCGGCTGGCCGCGGGGGTAGCCCGGCACGTAGTGTGCCACATTCTGGGATGTCGCTGCCTGGCCGATCCACCGCCGTAAGTTGATCGCGACGGGTTGTGTCGCGCACCATCATAACGGATGGGCCGCGCGTTGGGAATGGGTAATCGCGGGACGGGTGATAGTTGGCGCACCAGGGCAATCGCATCTCGGCGTGCTGGTTGGGCAGTGCCAACAGGCACTCAGGCCGATCAGCAGTCGAACACCGACCAGCAGATGCCGTTGCGCAACCGCTGATCATCCAGGACCAGCTCGCGGATCGCGTCAGGGAGCTGTTCACGCTGCCATCGGCACTCAAGCCGCCCGGCGCGCTCACCCGCGCCTTCAGGAGCGGCCGCACGCGCCGCCTTGATCGCGTAGGCCGCCGCTCCGAGCTCGTGCGCGGCGACGTGGGCCACCACCGCCGCCTGGCCGGCAGCATATGCGGCAAAACGCGCCGATCCGTGTAAATCCCTCGCTGCACCCATTGCATGACCGCCTAATGCGCGTGTTTCCATCATTTTGAGTTCCCCACGTGTCCACGCGCGAGCTGCTTCGATCGCCTGGCGCGGCCGCGGGTCTGAAGGTTGCGCCGACTCGAACCGGGGCAGGACGTGTTCCGCACACGTTGCGGCCCACAGAGCGAGCAGCTGATGGTCGGCGTCGGTGAGCGTCCCCCCGCGGCGGAGGGTGATGAAGCGAGGGTCGCGGTCTTTGGGGAGGATCACGGCGATACCTTCTGCTGGCATCTGTCCAACGGTCAGGGTTCAGCCGCCGGATGGGAAGAGCGGATCCCATGCCCATTATACTCGACCGCGATGCGCGACAGTACGCGGCGACATCCTTGAGGTCGAAGCACTCGCAACATCAGTGAGGAGCAATGGGATTGGCGAGAGGAGGCAATACCAGGGAGAGAGTAGGACGGCGTGCTGAGGGAGAGACGGGATGGAGCACGACCAGACACCCGCATGCCGTAGCAGGCGATCAGTGGCTTCCGCTGGCTCGGCGCGGTGCGTTGCGACCCGTGCGCTCGTTCCCATACAATAGGATACGAGACCCGGACCTGCCATCCTCTCGACCTTCTCATCCAGCGCGGCCTTGGGGAGCGAGCCCATGAGTTCTTCGACCGAGCCCAGCGAACTGGCGGCGCCCACCGCGCCGGTGGCGCCGACGATCGCGCGCAATACCGTGCGCGACACCTGGCGTTGGCTCTGGTCCGACACCCTGTTTCGCCTGGTGCCATTTGCGCTGGCGACAGGGGTATACGCCCGCTTCTGGGGCGGTGGGCTGGCCGGCGTGGGCCTGGTGGCACCCCAACTGGGCCGGGACTTGGGCCTGGGTCTGGCAATTGGGCTGCCACTGGCGGGGGCGGCAGTGGCCTTCCGCCGCTGGGTGGCGCCGTGGTACCGGCTGCCCACGGCCGCCGATCAGGTAGTCCAGACCGGCTTCTACCTGGCGCTCAATGCCCCCGTGGAGGAACTCTTCTGGCGCGGGATGCTGCAGACGCTGGCGATTGCGGGCGTGGGCGTGCTCCTGGGCGTGGGCGGTCTCGCGAGCGGTGTGGGGTGGGCGCTGACGACGGCCGTGTTCGGGGTGTATCACCGGCTGGGCAAGTGGAGCTGGCGCTCAGTGGCGGGTGTCACCGCCGCGGGCGCCATCTTTGGGTTGGCCTATCTGCTGCAGCCGGAGCCGCGCTCGATCTGGCTGCCCACCATCATTCATGGCGTGGCGACCGCTGGCTTCTTGAGCTGGGGCGATGCCGCGCTGCACTACGGGCAGCGGGCGCGGTCGCGCCGAGCGCGGTCGCCATCAATGTAGGTGGTGTGTCGCGGCTTGAAGGTCCACACTTTTGGTAAGCCACGGTTCAGCGAGAGAGGAGAGCGCCCTATGCGTGCGGGATTCATTGGCCTGGGCATCATGGGCAAGCCCATGGCGCGCAATCTGCTCAAGGCCGGCTTCGCGTTGACGATCTACGCCCGCCGGCCCGAGACGGTGGGCGATCTCGTCGCCGCTGGCGCCACGCTAGTCGGGTCGGCGGCGGCGGTGGGTCAGGCCGCCGAGGTGATCGTCACCATGCTGCCCAATGCTCCCGAGGTCGAAGAAGTGGTGCTCGGGCCGCGGGGGGTGCTGGCGGGCGCGGCGGCCGGCGCGATCGTCGTCGACATGAGCACCATCGCGCCCGCGGCATCGCGGCGCCTGGCCGCGGCGTGTGCCGCGCGCGGGGTGGCCTTCCTCGATGCGCCGGTCAGCGGCGGCTCCGTCGGCGCCGAACGCGGCACCCTCTCGATCATGGTGGGCGGGGAAGCGGCGGCGTTCGCCACCTGCCGGCCACTCTTTGAGGCGATGGGCCGGCCCGAGACGCTCTTCCATGTGGGACCCAGTGGCAGCGGCGAGGTGGTGAAGCTAGCCAATAACTTGCTCTGCGGCGTGATCGCCGCGGCCAGTGCCGAGGCGCTGGCGCTGGGTGTCAAGAACGGTGTGGATGCCGCCACGGTGGCGAATATCATCGGCGTCAGCAGTGGCGCGTCGTGGCAATTGAGCAATGTGTTTCCACTGCGCGTGTGGGATGGCTCGTTTACGCCCGGCTTCATGACCGATCTGCTGCTCAAAGACCTGGGACTGGCGCTTGATCTCGCCGCCGAAGGGGGCGTGCCGCTGCGGCTGACCGAACTGGCGCGCGAACTGTACGAGCAGTCGCGTGCGGCTGGCCATGGGCGTGACGACTACACCGCCGTCATCCAGCAGATCGAGGATGCCGCGGGCATCCAGGTGCGCGCGCCCCGGCCGCAAGAGCCGTGATGGCTTCGTCCACACTACCCCCCGAACGGTGAGCCGCCCACCGCGATCAGCGGCTGCAGCACCACGAAGGCGTAGGTCAGGCCCGCCGCCAGGCCGAAGTAGAGCAGGGTGATCCAGGCGCGGGTGAAGAACGGAATCTCATAGTAGTGGGCGCGCGCGTTGCGCTGGCGAAACAGCCCGATGGTCTGCGAGAGGCCGAGCACGAGAAAGAGCAGCAAGACCAGATTCCCGGTGTACCACAGCGCGACGGCCATCACCGCCAGACCGATCGGCCACAACCATCTGGAGATCGCGGCGGCCACGCGTCCGCCATCGAATGGCGACACCGGTACCAGATTGATCAGATTGAGGAAGAAGCCGAAGAAGGCCAGCACCAGCCAGATACGCTGTCCCGTCACGCCGTACACCGCCAGACAGGCGACACTGCCGAGCGTCCCCAGCAGCGGACCCGCAATCGCGATCTCCGCCTCGTCGCGCACATTCTGTGGCATGCGCCGCAAAAAGACCGCCGCACCCAGCAGGGGGATGAAAATGGGCAGGCTGGCTGGCAGACCCTTGGCGCGGATCGCCACCACATGGCCCATCTCGTGGACAAACAGCAACGCCACCAACCCCAGCGCGAACTGCCAGCCCCAGAGCAGGGTGTAGACCCATATGCTCACCACGGCGCTCAAGACCGGCAGCAGCACCTTGCCCAGCACCGCGAATTTGGCGAGGATGGCCAGCAGACCCGCGCCCGCGCCTACCGCCGCGCCGGTGCGTTTGCCGGATCGCGCCGGTTGGCCGGCGGCCAGGCGCTCGGAAGCAACCCGACCATCCGGGGCGAAGTCAGGATATTGCGCGCTCCCAATCGGCGCGATGGCGCCTGGTCGTGGCAGGCGCGCGCCACAACTGAGGCAGTGGTCAGCGCCAGTGTAGTCGTCCATGCCGCACTGCGGGCAGCGCCGCGACTGGGCAGCATACGGCGCCGCCAGCCAGCCGGCTGCCGCGGCAGCCGGCGAAGAGGCGGGCCCGGGCTGGGCGAACGCCGGGTACGTCCGCTCGTCGCCCTGGCCCGCGTCGTGTGAAGCGGCGCCGTCACGAGTCTGCCACATTTTCCGCCTCGCTCTCTGGCGCCCGAACGGAGCACCGCACATTGGAGATCGCATGCGCTCAGCCGCGTTGGGCAGAGTATAGCGCAAATCGGTGGTCTAGGCATTCGAGTCGCTTGAACGCGAGACCGTTGGCGCGCTCAAGCAACTGGGCGCATAGATATTCCGCTGGGTGGACCCGCAAACGGGAGCACGTACCGGCACGTCAGCAGCGCCCGATGCGCGCTACAATACCGTCGGGATACATCTCACACAGGCGCGAACAGGCGCGAACTGGGGGCACCACATGACACATCAGCACCAACACTCTGACCATGCATACATTCAGCGCATCACCGAACAGCGCGCGGAGAAGGATGCCTTCTTTGGATCGGCGGCGCAGTCGCCGATTCCAGCACGCGAGCGCGCCGGCTTCGCGGGCCTGCGCTACTATCCGCCTGATCCCGCCTACCGCGTCGCGGCCGAGCTGACCGTGTTGCCGCACCCTGAGACCATACTGCTGGGTTCGACGCAAGGCGATGTGCGCCCGCAGGTGCGCTATGCTGAGCTGCGCTTCACGTTGGAGGGCGAGGCGTGTACGCTCGTTGGCTTTACCGACCCCGACGCCAAGGGGTCGGAGCATGTCGAGCTCTTCGTGCCGTTTCGTGATGCCACCTCGGGCAGTGAAACCTATGGCGCTGGACGCTACCTTGAAACGCCGGTGCGCGTCAAGGGCGACGGGAGCCGCTCCGCCATGCTCGACTTCAACCTGGCGTACAGTCCGTGGTGCGCGTACAACCCCGCCTATTCCTGCACGCTGCCGCCGCCGGAAAACCGCCTGAACGTCTCGGTGCGCGCGGGCGAGCGCAGCTATCACGAGGATGACCATTGATCGGCGCGTCTGCCGTTTCCTTGACCCTCCCGCGGCCCCAACGTATAATCTGAGCGCGGTGAGGTCTGCCGCGCCAGGCGGCGTGCCGTGCGGCGCGAGCAGGCGCTTTCCGCGAAAGGACATTAGTGACATGAGCACGAAGAAAAAGGCGACGGATGCCGGCGCGGCCGCCTCATCTGCCACTGCGGTACCCGCGGCCGAGGTCGAGTCTGAAGAGGATTATTTCGCCAGTCTGCTGCAAGCCGGCGCGCCGAGCGAGGTGCCGAGCGAAACGTCGAGTGAGGCGCCGCCGCTGGTGACGCTCTCGGCCGCGGCCGCCGAGAAGGTCGGCGCCCTGCTCACCCAGGAGGGCGACATGGGCCTGGGCCTGCGCGTGTTTGTGGCCGGCGGGGGCTGTTCGGGTCTGCAATATGGCATGACGCTGGATGAGGAGCAAGACGGCGATACCGTGATCGCGCACGCCGGGCTGCGGGTGCTGGTGGACGAGATGAGCGCGCAGTATCTGGCGGGCAGCGAGATCGACTACGTGGATAGCCTGATGGGCGCTGGCTTCACGGTCAACAACCCCAACGCGGTGAGCACGTGTGG
>DASYGC010000005.1:0-3753 GCA_036000225.1 Ktedonobacterales bacterium
CCCCAAAAGTCCACCTACTTCTACCCCAAACTGCTCACGGGACTCGTCATCAACCCGCTGTGGTAATACGATCAACCCGCTGTGGTAGACAAGTGGCCACCTGACCTGTAGACTGCACGGTGGTGGGACTGGCTGCCTTCCAGGACGCGCGGCCCGCGCTCCCTGGCGCCACGGCGGAATACGGGGTGTGAATATGCTGAACGAGGGACCTCAAGACGTGCCAGGTCGGTGCGCCCAGTGTGGCGCCGTCCGTGAACCGGGGGCTGTGGCGTGCGCAGCGTGCGGGGCGTCGCTGGAAGCGGATCTGGCTGGCGCGTGCGCGGACGGCCTCGCCACCGAGCCGGTGGCTGCTCCCGCGCCGGCCACGCCACCGCTAGGCGCCGCAAGCCCGTCGGAGGAGCACCGCCTCTGCTCGTGGTGTGGCGAGCGCAGTCCGGCCACCGCCGAGCAGTGCGTCACGTGCGGTGCGGTATTCCCGCGGCCGGAGCAGGATGCCGCGTTGCTGCGCGCCGCCGAGGCTCGCCTGCAAGCCGCGAACGACACACTCGCCATGATGCAGCGGCAGCGTGCGCGCCGAGGCCTGCGGCGCTTCTTCAATCGCTGACGGCTGCTCGCGCCGGTGCCAACGTCCCCCAATCGAGGAGCGACACGCGATGATCCTGGTGGTAGGAGCGGGCCTGGCCGGCCTCACATGCGCCAAAGTGCTGGCCGAAGCCGGGCGCGAGGTGCGGCTGCTGGAGGCCAGCGATGGCGTTGGTGGCCGCGTGCGCACCGATCGCCACCCGGAGGGTTTCCTGCTGGATCGCGGCTTCCAGTTCCTGTTCACTGCCTATCCCACAGCCCGCCGCCACCTCGATCTCGCTGCCCTGCGCCCGCGTGCCCTGCAACCTGGCGTCACGCTGGTGCGCGCTGGCGTCTGGCACGAGCTGGGCGATCCGCTGCGGCGGCTGGCGCTCTTGCGACCGCGCTGGGGCAATGGGTTGCTGCCTTTCGGTGACCGGCTGCGCGTGGGACGACTGCGCCGCGAGGCGTTGCGGCGCCCGGTGTCCGCGCTCTTCGCCGGCAAGGGACCCGACCGCGGCCTGTACGCCGAGTTGCGCCGGCGCCACTTCAGCGACGCCGGCTTCATTGACAACTTCGCTCGGCCACTGCTCGGCGGCATCTTGCTGGATCCCGCGCTCGAAAGCAGCGCGCGCATGGGCTTGTTTGTCACGCGGATGCTGGCCGCGGGCACCATGGCACTGCCGGAGGCGGGCATGGGCGCGATTGCCGCGCAACTCGCCGCGCACCTACCCGCGGGCACCGTACGCCTGGGGATGCGCGTGGAAGGGCTGGTCGAGGCCGATGGACGGGCCGTCGGCGTCATGCTTCCGGGTGGCGAAGAGCTGCAGGCGGAGGCGACGGTGATCGCGACCGAAGCGCCCATCGCCGCGCAATTGACCGGGTGTTCACTGCCCGCCGGCCTACTGGGCGTCACGTGTGTCTACTTTGCCAGCGTTGAACGTCTGTATGCCGGTCCGCGCGTGCTGTTCAATGGCGATAAAGCCGGCGCGGTGCATCACGTGGCGCAGGTGAGCAATGTCGCCCCAGGTTATGCGCCCGTGGGCCAGCACCTGCTGGCGGTCAGCGTGCTCGGCATTCCCGATCTTCCGGATGAGGAGCTGGCCGCGCGCTGTCAGGCGGAACTGGCATCGTGGTTCCCGCGGCGCGACCTCAAGCGCCTGCGCCACCTGGCCACCTATCGCATCCCGTTCGCGCACTTCAAGCAGCCGCCGGGCATCTTCGCCACCCTGCCGCCCAACGCCACGTCCACCGAGGGCCTCTTCCTGGCGGGCGAGTATACGGAGTCAAGTGGCATCCACGGGGCGATGCATAGCGGCGAGAAGGCCGCCAAAGCCGTGCTGGCATTCTTGCAAGCCGCGCGGTAACGGTCAGCTTGACTCAGCCGGGTTGGCCTAACCAGAGTTGTTGGTACGCGCGCCAGGCCGCATCATCAGTAGTGGCGAAGCGATAGATGGCCACACCGGCGAAGGGTTGCGTATCGGTATCGGCGTTCAGTCCGTTGATGACGCCGGCCAGGCCATTGGTCACATTCTCCGCGTCGGCATGAAACCAGAAGCCACTCTCCTGGTAGGATGGCAGACCGATGAGCACCTGGGGCGGCGTGCGCGCGCTGCGCACCGCGGCCAGGATGTTTTGCGCTTGCTGTTTGACGTAGAGCGCATAGAGCGCACCGCTGGGAATCGCCGTGTTGTATTCCATGACGACCAGTTGATCGACGTGGGTGGCAACCGCCGCATAGTAGTACGACGTCCACAATCCCGCGCCTTTGCCCAGGGTAGACTGGAGCGCCTGCGCCAGATGGGCGTTGGGCGCCCACATCGGGGCGGAGGTCGAGATCAGCTTGCCATGGGGCAGCGCGGCGCGGGTGGTATCGAGCAGGTCGAGAAAATGGGCGTCATTGTTCTCCATCGGCTCGATGTCAAAATGCACCCCGTCGAAGGCGAGCGGCCCGGCGAAGTAGGCGGCGGCGGCGGCGATGGTCTGACGCGTGTCGGGGTTGGCGATGTCCACGGTCTGGTCGGCAGGCTGGCCCGAGGCACGGTCGAGTTGGCCGATCCAGGCCAGCACTTTGATGCCCGGCACCCGTTGTTTCAGCGCGCGGACCAGGGCGGCCGCGTAGCCGAAGCGATCGGGGGGGATAGCGCCGCTGCTGGCGAGGGGACCAACGTGGGCAAATACGTAGCCGATCTGCTCCTGGCGCAGTTGGTGGGCCAGCTGGTCATAGTCGGCGAGGGTATGGGCGTCGCCCGCCCAGGTATGTTCGAGCCAGACGGCATTCTGGCCCTGGTTGAAATGTGGACCGGCGAAGGTGGTCACCGTATGCGAGAGCCAGAGCCATCCCAGCCAGGTCGCCATCAGGCTGACCACACAGAGGACCAGCGCCCCGCGCCCCACTATCCGCAGCGTGCGCGGGAGCCAAGCGTGGCGCCGGCGCGGTGGCGCGACGACGGTGTGTATCCCGCTCTCGGCGTAGCGCTGCAGCTTGGCCATATCGCGTCCCTCTCCCGCTACGCGCCGGTCACGTGACCGTCGAGCGCCTGGTTGGCCAGCGCGTCCGCGAGGTGATTCTGGGCGCGGGGCACGTGCGTGAACTGGATGCGCGGGAGCGCGCTGGCGAGCGCGCGTGCCTGCTGGTGGAGCGCGCGCAGGGCCTGGTCGCGCACCTGGTAGCGCCCATTCATCTGTTGCACCACGAGGTCGCTATCCAGCCGGACGATCACCTGTGCCGGCTGGTAGCGCGCGACGGCGGTCAGCCCCAGAATCAGCGCGCGGTACTCGGCCTGATTGTTGGTCAGTTCGCCCAGGACGTGGCCGCCACGCGCGACCACCTGCCCATTCTCGCGCTCGATCACCACGCCGGCAGCGGCGGGCCCCGGGTTGCCGCGCGAGGCGCCATCGGTGCGCAGGATTAGCGTCAGGCCCGGTTCAATTGCGCTCATGTCAAATGCATCCTCGCTGGTCGTGGCGTGAGGTCCACGGCGTCTGGGTCGTGGTGGCTGGCCGCCACTGGTGACGGCGCGTGCCAGCGCGCTGCGCCGGCCGGTCCTGGCGCACAGTGCCTATTCCTTCAGCCGCATTCAGGGCACATACAGAATACGACCGCAATTGGTGCACGGTACCAGTTCGCTCGCCGACCGGGCCCGCTGTAAGGTGCCAGACGAGACCACCACCCGGCAGGCCGTGCAGGTG
>DASYGC010000006.1:0-10811 GCA_036000225.1 Ktedonobacterales bacterium
GCCTACATCCGCTTGGAGGGGCGCACCTTTGGCGATGTGCCGCTCACGGTGGAACTCAAGCTGGAGGTGTGGGATTCGCCCAATTCAGCCGGGGTGGTCATCGATGCGGTGCGCTGCGCGCAGTTGGCCAAGAACGCGGGACTGGGTGGGGCGCTGCTGGGGCCGTCGGCCTATTTCATGAAGTCGCCCGCCGTGCAGTACACCGACGACCAAGCCCGCCTGCTCGTCGAACAGTTCATCGCCGAATACGCGCGCACACCGAACGCGCCAGCTCCCGTCAAGGCGCCCAAGGGCAATGGCCACCGTCAGGCCGAGCCAGAGACCGTTCAAGAGTTGCCGGTCGTCGAATAGACCAGCCGCGCGTCGCGGAAAGGCCCGGTGGATGATCTACTGGTTGACTCGCGTCCTCTGCTGGGCCGCGGGACGCACGCCCCGCCGGCCACGCCTGTGGCTGGGTGGGGCGCTGTGCGAACTGGTCTATCTGCTCTGGGCCTCCAAGCGCCGGATCACGATCGCCAACATGGCCCAGGTGTTGGGCCTGCCGGCCAACGATGCGCGCGTGCGGTGGACGGCGCGCCGCTCGTGGCGCAACTATGGACGCTATGTCGCGGACTTCTTCTACCTGCCCAACGCCAGCGTGGCCTCGATTGCCGCGCGCCTGCGCGACACCGCGTCCCCACCAGGCTGGCGGGCCATGCTCGATCGCGCACGCGCGGGGGGGCGGGCGCTGCTCGTGCCCACGGCCCACTTCGGCAACTGGGATGTGGCCGGGGTGATGGTGGGTTCGCACATCCCGCTGCATGTCATCGCCGAGACCTTCGCCGATCCCCGGCAGAACGAGCTGATTCAGCGGCAGCGCGCCGCGCTGGGTATGACCGTGATCCCGATGGAGCGCACCCCGCGACGCATCCTGCGCGTGCTGCAGGCTGGCGGCGCGGTGGCTACGCCGGTGGATCGCCCCATGCCGCCCGGCGAAGGCGTACCAGTCCAGTTCTTCGGGCGGCGTTGCTACGTGCCCGGCGGCATCGCGCAATTGGCGCTCAAGACGGATGCCGCCATCGTGCCGGGCTTTGTCTACTACGATGAGGCGTATTCTCCCGCCTACTATGGCTACGCCGCCGAGCCGATCTTTCCCCATCCCACCGGCGATCGCGCAGCCGATGTGATCGCGCTGACGCAGCGCATCTATGACGCGATTGAAGCGCACGTGCGCGCGCATCCTACCCAGTGGTACATGTTCCGCGCGTTCTGGCCAGCAGTTGAACAGGCGTCAGCGCCCACGCGCGAAACCGTGCCGACGGAGGCCGGCGATAGTTTCGGCGGAAAGGATCTGGTGCGCGCCGATGGCTAACCAGATCGATCGCGCGCGGGAGCATCGCGGAGCGGGCGTTGCCATCCGCACGCCGTGGAGCGCGCCGCGGAGCGCGCCGCCGGCCACGGAGACACGGGACGGCCCGAGCAAGGCTACGCTGACGGCGCGGCGATCAGCGAGCCCCAAGCTGCTGGCCTATCAGGTTGCCGCGCGCGCGCTGCCTCTGGTGCCCGGCTGGCTGGCACGTCCCAGCGCGCGGTTCGCTGGCCTGTTGCTCTGGGCGCTACGGCCCAGCACGCGGCGCCAGGTCGCCGCAACGCTGGGGCATGTTCCGTCGCTCGCGCGCGACCCACGCCGGCGCGGGGTGGCCGTACGGCGCGCTTTCGGCCATCTGGCGCTGAACTACCTGGATCTCTTCATCATGCCCCATCGCTCGGTGGCGCAGGTGCGGGCCGACCTGCGTGTGGAGGGCATCGAGCTGCTCGAGGCGGCGGTGGCACAGGGACGGGGCGTGCTCGTGCTGGCCGCGCACTACGGCGACTTCGATCGCGCGATCACGGTGGTTGCCAGTCTGGGGGTTCCCGTGTGGCTGCCGGTGGAGCGGCTGGAGCCACCGGAGCTGTTCGCGCTCTGTCGCGCGCTGCGCAGCCACCATGGCGTCCAGGCGGTGCCCGCCGATAGTTCGGAGGCGCTCCGTGAGTTGTTTGCCGCGCTGCGGCGTGGTGAGATCGTGTTGCTGACGGCCGACCGTGATGTGCGGGGCACGGGCGTGGAAGTGCCGTTCTTCGGCGCGCGCGCGCGCCTGCCGGTGGGCCCGTTGGTGCTGGCGCGGCGCAGTGGCGCCGTCGTGCTCGGCGCGTTTAGCTGGCGCACACGGGGCCGGCGTTCGGCGGGGCATTTCCTGCCCCTTGACCTGCGTGCGCACGCGGAGCACGATGGCACGCGTTTGGTGGCTGACGACGCGACTGACGGCAGCATGCCCGGCGCGGAGGAGATGGGCAGCGAGACTGGCGAAACTGGCGAAACCAGCACGGCGGCGCGGCCGCGCGAACGGCGCACGATGGCGCGGGCCCTGCTGCCCATCGCGCAGCTGCTCGAGGCGCAGATCGCGGCGCATCCCGAACAATGGGTGGCGGCCTTCGCCCCCATCTGGGACGACGCGCCAGGAGTTGACGGAAGTCAAGCAAATCCCGGTGGTAGGGTGGCGCTCGAACCGGTGAAACTGGCGGAACTGGCGGAACTGGCGGAACAGGGAGGAGGCAATCGGCTCAGCGGACCATGGCGAACTGATGGATGACAGACAGCGCGGCGAGGCGTACAATGAGCGCACCGCACGCCCAGCAACCAGGGAGCCAGGCGCTCCACCGTTCGGTGCGGGCGCGCGCAAGTCCAGCGCAAGGCAACGAGCATGCAGTGTCCGCGTGAGCGGACTTCACATCGAATTGGCAATCACCGCACCGGGGGAACCCGCGGCGACGAAGGAACACACGAGCACATCATGGTAACAAGCGGACGGGACAGTGGGAAGTGGCAGCAGTGGGGAGCGGGCGACCAGCAACCAGCGGTGCCGGCAGCGATGGCCGAGCGGCCGTCACATCCGGCCCACACCAGCCAGGCCGACCTGCATATTCATACGGCCTTTAGCGATGGCACCGGTACGGTCGAGGAGGTGCTGGCCTTCACCCAGGCACACACCGATCTGGCGGTGATTGCCGTAACCGACCATGACACGATTGATGGCGCGCTCCATGCGCGTGATCTGGTGGCGAAGGGAGGCTACGGTTTTGAGGTGATCGTCGGCGAGGAGATCACCACCCGCGAGGGGCATATGCTGGCGCTGTATCTCGAGCGGTGCGTGCCGCCGGGGTTGAGTATCGAACGGAGCATCGAGCTGGTCCACGCGCAGGGCGGTCTGGCGATTGTCGCCCATCCGTTCCACCGACTGTTCCGCTTCAGCGTGCAGCGGTCGGTCATGGATCGTCTGGTGCGACAGCCCGAGTTGCATCCCGATGGTCTGGAAACGCGCAATGGCAGCTTCGCGGGCATCGGCGCTTCACGCGTGGCCACGACGCTCTCGCGGCGCTACTATCACTGGGCGGAGACGGGTGGCAGCGATGCGCATACGCCGGGCGCCATCGGCTGCGCGCGCACCCGCTTCACGGGACATCGCGCGAGCGATGTGCGCGAGTCGTTGCTGGCGCGTACCACCGCGCCGCTTGGTGGCTACTGGTCGGTCAGCGACTATGTCGCGTTCAGCCGGCATCGCATCAAGCATGGGGCAGCGCCTACCTGCACGGATGCGCGGCCCCTGGTGGAGTCGGCGGAGCGCGGGTACCGGCGGACGGCCTTGCGGGACGCGCGCCCGCAGTGGCGGTCCAGCGCCGGAGCGTAATGCGGTATGGCACGTAACGTGAAAGTGCTCGGGGTGAGGAAGGCTTGAATGTGAGCGACGACCAGTATCGAGTAGGGCGGCCATCGTGAAGGTTGGCCTGATTTCACCCTACGACTGGAGCTATCCAGGCGGCGTCAAGAGCCACATCGCGCATCTGGCTACCGAGCTCCGTGCGCGCGGGCACCGTGTGCGCATTCTCACCCCCGCCACCGGACTCGCGGCGCGGCGGGTGGAATACGGCACCTACAAGCTCGGGCCAACGGCGCCGCTGGGGGTGAATGGTTCAGTGGCGCGCATTGCCATCACGCCAGATATCACCGGGCGGATCAAGGGTCTGCTGGAGCGCGAGCGCTTCGACGTCATCCACGCGCATGAGCCACTGGTCTCGCTGCTGTCCCTGGCGCTGTTGCGTCAGGCCCACCGCCTGGGGATGGTGACCGTCGGCACGTTTCATGCCTCGGTCCGCCGCGGGCGCGTCTCCACGCCGCCGGAATGGGCCTATGCCCTGGCCAGACCGTGGCTGCGCTCGTCGTTTGAACACCTGGATGGGCGCATCGCGGTCTCCGAGGCGGCACAACAATTCGTCGGCCATTACTTTCAGGACGAGTTTCGCATCATCCCCAACGGCGTGGATGTCGCGTGGTACCGCGATGGTTTGGCCCTGCCAGAATACGCTGACGGCAAGCTGAATGTGCTGTTCCTGGGGCGAATCGAGAAGCGCAAAGGACTCAAGTTTTTGTTGCGGGCCATTCCCCTGGTGCGCGAACATGTCCCCGACACGCGCTTCATCATCGTGGGGGATGGTCCGTTGCGCCGCGAGTATGAACGCCTGGTGGCTCGCGCGGGCTGGGCCGATGTACACTTTGTCGGACGCGTATCCGAGCGGCTCAAGCCAGCCTATTACGCCTCGGCGGATGTCTTCTGCGCACCGAATATCGGCAGCGAGAGCCAGGGGATCGTGCTGCTCGAAGCGCTCTCCGCGGGCGCGCCCACCGTAGCCTCCGCCATTCCTGGTTATCGCTCGGTGATCCGTGACGGCATCGAGGGATGGCTGGTGCCACCCAAGGATCATCAGCAGCTTGCCTGGGCCATCTGTCACCTGCTCACCAGTCCCGCCGAGCGGATGCGCCTGCGCCATCTGGGCCGCCTGCGTGCGGAAGTGTTCAGTTGGGAACGGGTTGCCGGCAAAGTTGAGGCCTATTACGAAGAACTGCTCAGCCTCCGCGCGGGGGCACTGGCAACGCGGGAGAGCCAGCAGCTGACTCCCCTGGCGGCGCTCACGTCACTGCTGGCGCGGGACGAGAGAGTATGACGTGTGACCGTGTTGGAATGTCGGGCGCGGCGGCTTGGTACCGCGAGGGATGAGCGAAGCCAAAAGGTTGTGGGAGCGGCGCGGCATGCCGCGTAAACGTCTTACCTTGCGACGCGACGTGCGATGCCGCCTGCCAGGCCAGGAGAACGCTAGGGCGTTATGGTAGAATAAGAGAAGCGCGGAACGAGGAACGAGCATGTTCGGGGCACGTATCCAGCGAGAGGCGCGACGGTTTGTCGAACTGGTGGTGCGACCGCTCGCGGCCATCGGGATCACACCGAATATCGCTACCTTGCTCGGATTGGTGCTCAACAGCGCGACAGCGGTGATCCTGGCGACGGGCCAATTGCGTATCGGTGGAGTGGGAGTGCTCATCGCCGGCGTGTTCGACATGTTCGATGGCGCGCTGGCACGAGTCCAGCATCGGAAAACCGTATTTGGCGCGTTTTTCGACTCCACGCTCGACCGCTATTCAGAGGGTCTCCTCCTGCTCGGTGTGCTGCTCTACGTTGTGGGACAGCCCCCGACCGCGGAGCGTACGTGGGTGGTGGCCCTGACCTACCTGGCGGCGCTTAGTTCCTTGATGGTGAGCTATGCCAAGGCGCGCGCGGAGGGATTGGGGCTGCAGTGTCGAATTGGGCTAATGGCGCGCCCGGAGCGCGTCCTCCTGCTAGCGATCGGCTTGATCCTGGGTGGATCGGGATGGCTGGTGTGGACGATGGCGGCGCTGGCCGCGACGAGCACATTTACGGCGGTCCAGCGCATCGTCCATGTGTGGCGCGCGGCACAAGCACAACAACCACGTGTCGTCGCGCCACCACCAGCGAGCGGCGAAGCGATAGCGGTACGCGACAGTGCCTATCGGGCATCTGGCTCCGCCGATCCGCACCGCGCGGCTGGCGCCGAACGCCGCGATATCTCGCTACCTCGGGATGCCCTTCCTCCATCCGCCCACTAAACGCGCGTGAGCTCTCCAGGGCCGGCGCCCGGCGGAGCCACTGGAACGCACACTGGCGACTGAGCGCCACGACCCCTCAGGCAACCTCGCACTGGCAACCGATTATGTGCCAGAACTCGCACTGATTGATTGGCACGGCGCGCAGCCGGGCTCGGGCCTCCCGCCAGAGCCTCTGCGCATCGAACCAATCCACCACAGAAAGGAGAGCGGCGTGTCTTCTCCCAGCCCGAACGGGTGGGTTTGCGCGCCGCCAGTTTGATGAGTCACACCACATCCGACCCCAACGCGCCAACGCCCGAGCAGCCCAAGAAGGGCGCCGCTGGCACAACCGCGGATGCGTCGGGGGCCGTCCCCGCGCGCCGTCACCATCGTCGCACCACCAGCGCGCGCACCCCGGCGCGCGCCGAAGCGGGCGAAGCGGGCACAGCAGCACCCGCCACCACGACACCTACTACGACACCTACCACGAGACCCCGTGCCGCGGCCACCGGGACCGCTCAGCCAACCTTGCGCACATCCGCCCAGCGGACGCCTACGCGTACCACCGCCCGCAAACCCACGGTATCCAGCCCCGTGGCCGCCGAGTCCGAGCGACCCGCTCCGGCTGGAACCGCAGTCCCGCCCGCGGCGCCGGTAGCCAGTGCCGCCACCCCAGGTGCGGTACGCGGTACGCACCGCGGTGGTGCGCGACGCGGTGGACGCACGCGCACGCCACAATTGGTGACACCGGTACGTGGCGAAGCCGACGAAGCAGCCGCCACGGAAGGCGTGGCTCCGGCCGCGGCCGAGGCGCCACCCGCGTCGCTCCCCGCGATCGGCGCACAGATCAGCGCCCACACGCCGGCCGCGGATGGGAGCGCCGATGCGCCATCGTTTGAGGCGCACAGCGCGACCCGCACGCCGGACCAGACCGACCAGGTCAGCGAGTCCGCCGCGCTCGAGGCGCCAGCGGCTCCCGCCGCCGCCCCTGTCCGCCGCTACCGCTTCGACCGTCCCAGCCACGCGGCCAGCGCGCAGAGCGCACGCCCCACACGCCAGAGTCCGGCGACCGCCGTACCGGCGGCTGGGCCCACCGCGCCGGCACTGGTGACGCTGCCACGGCGCGTACCGGTTACGGCGCCGTCAGCCAGCGCGACCGCCCCCACGGGCCAAACCGACTCCGCGAGCACCACGCTGGCGGATGAGCTGGCGCTGCCACCGGCGCTGCCCCAGACGCCGGTTCGGCCCGTGGCGACTGCCGCGGCTGAGGCGGCAGTTGCCGCTGGGCGCACAGCGCCGGAGGTTGCGCTGGCCGCCGGCGCACTCCCGCGGCCAGAGGACGCCGCGCCGCCTGCGGCGGAGGCCACAGATGCGACCGCGGCCGCCACCGAGGCGGAAGAAGCCGCCAACGCCCCCCGGCGCCGGCGCCGGCGTCGGGGCAACGGCAGTGGCACGGGCATTCGCCATCTCGAAGCGGTGGTGCCGCCCGACCAGATGACGGGGGAAGCCCCCACACCACTCGCCACACGGGCGAGTGGTCGCCCCGCCGACACGGGGGGCCACGCATCCTTCATACCCGCGCCCACCTCGGCGACCGAGTATGATGAGCGGCGCGGGGAGGGCGGCTATGGCGGTCCCGATCAGCCGTACGAACTGTTCCCGCCGCAACAGCCGGAGCCGTGGAACGTCGCCAGTGCCTACCAGCAGATTGGCCAGACTCACAGCCCGTTTACCGCGCCCGAACCGACGATCCCGCGCGGCTTTGGCCCACAGCCACAGGGCGTCGCTGGCCCGATTTCGGATCGCACCGGACGTGCCACACGCGGCGAGCGGGCAACCGACACGCCGCCGATGTCGGCCAACCAGCTCGGCGCCGTGCTCTCACAGGCCATTCAGCAGCAGACCGATCGTTTGCTGACCGAACTGCGCCACACGCAGGCGCCGCCGAGCATGACCGTGATGTTTCCGCCGCTGCCTTCCACCGAGCGGATTGGCGTCTTTGTGGATGTGGCCAATCTGCTCTACGCCGCGCGCAGCCTGCGCATGTCCATTGACTTTGGCCACCTGCTGGAGTTCTTGCGCGGCAACCGCCGGCTGATCCGCGCGCATGCCTATGCGCCGACCAGCCCCGAACCGAATGCCGAGCAGCAATTTCTCTCGGTGGTCAAGGGGGTTGGCTATCGCATCACCACCAAACACTACAAGACCTTCAGCAGCGGAGCCAAGAAGGCGGACCTCGACCTGGACATGTGCATGGATATCGTGCGCCTGGTTGATGCCAAAGCCGTCGACACCGTGTCGCTGGTAAGTGGCGACAGCGACTTTCTGCCCTTGTTGGAATATTGCTCGGATCATGGTGTGCGGGTGGAAGTCGCCGCCTTCGACGACTCCGCCGCGCTGATCCTGCGCCAGAGCTGCGATCTGTTTATCAATCTCTCGCTGGTTCCCGACATTCGGGCCTAGTTGAGCCGCTGGGGGCCGCGGGGCGCTCGTCGACGAGCGCGCGCCCGGCCTCCAGCGCTGCTCTCTGGCGGGAGGGCGGTGGCACTGAGGCGATGGGTCCCAGCAAGTTGCCAAACGGACCGTTCTCGCGTATACTAACGCGGATTTCAGTTATGAATGGCGCACCGGCCTGGGGGCGGTGCCAACGCGGGAGCCATAGGTCAGCGGGGAGGGGCGGCTATGAGCAGGGGAGATTGGGACCCCCGTTCGGGTGGCCAGGGCAGCCGGCGCGGCGACGAGGGCTACGACGACGAGTCCGATCCCCGAGTGCGCCAGGGCAGCCGGCGCGTTCCCCCTTCCCGATCTGGCGAGAGCCGCGATGGCCGCCCCACGCGCGACGCCCGCGATCCACGCGCGGGCCGTGATCCGCGATCCGGACGTGATCCACGCGATGGCGGCGATGGTCGCCCTACACGTGATCCACGCGATGGACGCGCGCCACGCGACCCATACGCGGCACGTGAACCACGCGCGGGACGCGATCCGCGGGATGCCCAGGGCCGCCGCGACTATGAGGAGCGCCGTGGTGAGCGCGGCGGCAGTCGTGATGGAGGGCGTCCACCCACCCGTCGTTCCCTGGACGATGATGGCTACGACGAACGCGCGCGCGCGGGCAGTCGCGGCCCCGATCGCGGCCGCATGCGCGGTGACGACGCCGCGCCAGGCGCGCGCGGCGGACCGCGTACCAGCGACCGTCCCATGCCGCGCGGACCGCGTGGCGGTGGGCGCGACGATGCCTGGGACGCGCCAGCGCGCAGCGGCGCGCGCTGGGGCGAGGATGGCGCGCCACCGCGTACCCGACGCGGCACGCCGCCAGTCGCCAGTGCGCGCGGCGCGCGTGGTGGGCTGTGGGACGGCGAGGATGTGGCGCCTGGTGGTGGGCGTGGTCGCGGCGCGCCGCTGGACGCGCGGGCGCTCCGCAACGGACGCGCAATGGGCCGGCCCGGCGGGCGAGGCGCCGCGGCTCCGTCGACTGGCAAGACCGCGGCGATCGTCTTCGGTCTCGCGCTGCTCGGGCTGGTGCTGGGCTCCGGTGCGGGCTATGTCTACTTCTATAAGATCCAGCATGTTCCCACCCCCAACGCCGCCGGTGCGGCGCCACTGGTGGCGCCGGCGACCACACCCGCCGTGACTGGCACACCGCATGCGTCTAGCGCAGAGCATGCGACCACCGTGCTGGTCGCCTGGCCCGCCAGTACGCGCGCCCAGGCCTGATGGGGCGCCAGGGATGGTCTCCAGATCACCCAACTCGTGGCGGTGAGATGCCCCAGCGCCCATGTGGTATGCTGCCAGAGAGATTAGCGGCGCGGTCCGCGTATTGCCGCGATCTTGAAGGAGTGATGAGTCCATGCCCGCACCTGATGAGCCAGTCGTCAGCCCACTTGAAGAGCGCCTGCGCACGGACCTGAAGGCGGTGCAGCGCGCCCGCGACCAGGTGCACATTGATACCCTGCGTCTGGCCCTGGGCGCTTTCCACAACGAAGAGGTGGCGCGCACCGACTCCGCCCACAAGCTGCATGGCCAGGCACTGACCGAAACCGATCGCCTGGTGTTGATCGAGAAGCAGATCAAGCAACGCGAGGAGGCCGCGGCGATCTTTCGCGCCAATCAGCGGCCCGAGCTGGCCGACAAAGAGGCGCGCGAAGCCTCAATCCTGCGGGCCTACCTGCCCGCGCGCATGACCGATGATGAGGTGCGCCAGCTGGTGGTGGGGCTGATCGCGACGCACGGCACGGAGTTTCGCACGGTGATGCCCATTGCCTCGCGCGAAACCAAGGGCCGCGCCGATGGCCGCCGTGTCTCGGAGATCGTGCGCGAGCTCACGTCCTGATCGTTCTCTCGTAGGACGCGAGTCCTGGCCAACCCCGTCCTGGGCTAACCGCTTCCCGCGCCGCTCCACGGCGGAGCTAATGCAGCGGCCCCTCGCCGACCAGCGCTTCGAGCCGGTCTATCATCTCACCGAGCACTGTGTGCGCCCGAGCGAGTGGCTCAGGCGACGTCATGTTCACTCCCGCGAGCTGCCAGGCATCCAGCGGATAGACAGAGTCGCCCGCTTTCAGGAACTCGATGTACCGCGCCGCGGCGCTCTCGCCCTCGCGCCGCACGCCATCGGCCAGCGCCGTCGCCGCCGCCAGACCGAGTGCATACTGGTAGGTGTAGAAGTTGAGGTAGAGGTGTGGGAACTGCGCCCAGAGCACACCGTCGCGCGCGGCGTCGAGTGTCACCGCTGGTCCATAAGCCTGGCCGAGCAACTCCACCATGCGGCTCCCCAACCAATCCGCTGAGAGGCCATCGCCCCGCTCCACCCGCTCGTGGCACTCCATCTCGAACCGCGCGAGCAGCGGCATCACCAGCA
>DASYGC010000007.1:0-3181 GCA_036000225.1 Ktedonobacterales bacterium
AGGCGAATGCGGTGGGATTGTTGCTGACCGTGAGATAGAAGGCGCGGATATCCGCATGCTCGTCAAGCGCCTGTTGGAGCATCGTCGGGGTGACCTTGAAGTGGTCGGCGGGACTGGTGGTCAGCCGGTGCAGTCGGTAACCCAGCGACACCGCCTGCCACTCAGGCACGTTGAAACTGGGAGCGGGGAAGACCACCGCGGTTTGCTTCACTCCTTGCTGGCGCAAGGAATAGGCCCAGCCGCGCCAGAACTTGTCGAGGCCATCGAGCGCCCCCAGGCTCAGGAATACGCTACTCGGATCGAGCGTGATGCCATACTGGTCTTGCTCCATTTGCGCCAGCCGTTCGCGCAGGATGGGATTGCCTGTGCCCGCCAGATCGTACATGCGCAGATCACAGCCGCGCGCCAGCAGCGCCCGCTCGGTGTCGAGCATGCGCGCGTGCAGCCAGCGATAGGTCTCACCCGTTGACACGCGGCCGCCCACCACCTCGCCGGGCAGCGCGATGCCCATGTCGTCGGCCAGGCTTACAAAGCGCTCGCCATCGTCTATGGGGCTGATGCGGCGCAGATCGACGTCGCCGATGGTCCGGTTAATCACGCCGGCGGCAATGATGGCTTCTGGCACCTGGTGCTCGCGTGCCTGACGTTGCAGGTCGGTCACCATGCGCGCCATCACGCGAATCGGCGCCGCGCCAGCGGCCACTTCGGGACGATAGCGCTCGCAGAGCGCGGTACGCAGGCCGGCCAGTGTCGCACGCGCGGCTTCGTTGCCGGGCGCCGCGACTTCAGTGGCGGACGCGACTGGGGTGATCCGTGTGTTGCGCGCGGTGGGTGCTGTTGGCGCGCGTTTGGTCGTGCGTGGCTTGGTCGTGCGTGGCGCAGTGGCTGTGTGCCCATTCGCGGCGGGGGTCTTGGCGCGCGGGTTGGTGTGCATGGTGGTGGGGAGTGGTGCAATGCTCACGGGGGTATTCGGGGTGGCGCTCTCAGGAAAGTCAGGCGGCGTGTTCACTGGGACCCTGGTGGATGACCCGGCACGCGAAGACATTTTGGTCTCCTTGCTCCATGGCTGGAGCATGGCTAGTGCGACAGCACACGCGGTGAGATTGGCAGCATTGCCATCCCACCGCGCAGTGTAGCATGGCTGGCGCTTCCCGTGTCAATGCTTTTGGCGGTCCGCCGCAACCCGAGACGGCAGAATGGTGTTTCAGCGTGTGCCCACCGGGACAACGTGTCTCGTGTGCCTGAGACGCAAGATATGCGATACGATCCGCTGGACACACCAGTGGGACTGAGATGCAGGCTGGAGGAAACGACCATGTCACGTCCCGTGATGACCGATGCCATTCTGGTGCCTCAGCACCAGGCGCTGCTCGCCACGACGGTTGCCCACACGCAACTGGCGACACCCTTCGGTGCGATTCAGCTCTTTGGAACCACGCGCGGCCTGCTCAAGCTCGCGCTGCCTAACGAAACACGCGCCGCGGCGGAGAGCTACGTCCGCCGCGTGCTCGGACCAGTGATCCTGCGCGAGGACACGGAGCCGCTCAGCGCGGCGCTGGAACAGCTCAAGGCCTACTTCGCCGGCGCCGGGAGCACGTTCACCATAACGCTCGATCCACACGGAACCGTCTTTCAACGCCAGGTCTGGGACGCGGTGGCAGGCGTCGCGTATGGCGCGACGCGCTCGTATGCGCAGATCGCCCAGGCGATCGGCCGGCCGGCGGCGGTGCGCGCGGTGGGTGCGGCCAATGGCGCCAACCCGCTGCCGATCATCATTCCGTGCCACCGGATCATTGGCGCCGATAGCCGTTTGACGGGGTATGGTGGCGGGCTGGCGATGAAGCGTGGACTGCTGGATCTGGAGCGGGGTGCCGTTGGGGTATAATGCGCATCATACGTGCTGGCGCGACGCGGCGCCCGCCCGCAGCCAAGAGAGTGATGTGACACATGTATCTGCTGGTCGCGTTAGCGGTGTCGGCGGTGGGGCTGGGTCTTGCCGATGCCGCCGCACCTGGAGCGGTTAACACCCAGGCGATCCGCCATGAGTTGGCGCTGGGCTTGTTCGGCGTGAAGTTGCGGTGGTCCACGCTCCAAGACCTGCTCGCGCCTGTCGGACCCACGGGCCGAGCGCTCGCCAGCGGGATGCCGCGGTGAGTTCAAACCGGACGATTGCCGCTCCCCGACATGTCTCACTGGCGAAGTACGATCCCAGCGACACCGAAGGCCTAACCAAGGACGAGGGGGATGCGCGGCTCACGGAGCTGCATCAGCGACTGACCGACTTGCAGGCGCTGTTGTACGGTGCGGGACGGCAGAGTGTGCTGATCGTGCTGCAGGGGCTCGATACGGCGGGCAAAGATGGCACGATCAAGCACGTGATGGCACAGCTCAACCCCATCGGCTGTCGGGTCGCTAGTTTCAAGGCACCCACCGAGGAGGAGTTGCGCCACGACTTTCTCTGGCGTGTGCATCAACAGACGCCCGCCCACGGCATGATGGCGATCTTCAACCGCTCCCACTACGAGGATGTGCTGGTCGCGCGCGTCCAACAACTGGTGGCGCCCGATGAGTGGCGGGCGCGCTATGCCGAGATCAATGACTTCGAGCGCATGCTCGCGCGCAGTGGGACGATGCTGCTCAAGTTCTTCCTGCACATCTCCAAGGACGAACAGCGCAAACGCCTGCTGGCGCGCGAGCAGGATCCCGCCAAAGCCTGGAAGCTCTCGGTGGAGGACTGGAAGGATCGCCAGCACTGGGACGCCTACCTCGCGGCCTATGAGGACGCGTTGGGCCGCTGTGGCACCGAGTGGGCGCCCTGGCACATCGTCCCGGCCAATCACAAATGGTATCGCAACTACGTCGTGGCACGGACGATCGTCGAACAGCTCGCCACGCGTGAGCACGCCTGGAAGGATGAGCTCGAAGCGCGGGGCAAGGTCGCGCTGGCGACCTTACGTGAAGCCCATGTCCACGAGGATGAGCAGTAGAACCAGGTTTTCGCTCGTGGCGCGAATGGTTGCGGGGGATCGTCTCTCCTACAATTGAAGGCAACGCCTTCGAGCGGACGCTGGTCGAGAACGGCACGATCATCCTCAAGTTCTTCCTGCACATCTCCAAGGACGAGCAGGAGCGCCGCCTACTGGCCCGCGAGCGCGACCCCAAGGACGGCTGGAAGCTCTCG
>DASYGC010000008.1:0-5434 GCA_036000225.1 Ktedonobacterales bacterium
GTCGGGAATATTGGGCACCAGCAGCAGCAGTTCGCGCAGGCGCGCATCCAGTTCGCGCTCGCGCGGCTCCAAGTCCTTGAGCGCGGTCGCGGCCACGCGTCCCTCGCCGATCAGGCGTTCGCGCGCGGCGTGGTCGGCGCCAGCCTCGCGCATCTGCTTCGAGAGCCGGTTCTGCTCGGCGCGCAGGTCTTCGGCCCGCGCGCGAACCGCGCGCAGTTCGGCATCAATGGCCAGCAACGCATCGAGGTCCACCGCGGCATGGCGCCGGCGCGCCACGTCGCGAATCAGGTCCGGGTGCTCGCGCACAAAGGTCAGGTCCAGCATGGTGAGATCTCCTTCACGATGTACGCCCTTCCGTAGAGGCGTACGGATGTCCGCCCTTCCGTAGGGGCACGATAAACACACGAGCGCCGCCCATCACGAAGGACGGGCGGCGCTCAGCCACCGTGGTACCACCTTGTTTCGTCGCGCGCCCCCGCCTCCCCCAACGCCCGCTGGCTCTCTCTGGCTCCCCCTTCCCTCGTAGGGAAGGGGGCCGGGGGGTTAGGTCAGGCGCGCGACCTCAACGGCCCCGCTAACGGAGGGCAGCCGTCCCCGCTTACTTTGCACGACGGACCCGAGACGCAGCGGCCCGTGGCGGTTGGGTTGGGAGGCGCGCGAGGGGATTTCGGCAAGAGGAGTGCCGCGTCGCACCATCCCGCGGCTCG
Source organism: Ktedonobacterales bacterium (assembly GCA_036000225.1). Classification (GTDB taxonomy): domain Bacteria; phylum Chloroflexota; class Ktedonobacteria; order Ktedonobacterales; family JADMIN01; genus DASYGC01. The sequence goes on from DASYGC010000008.1 coordinate 708, forward strand.
CTGAAAGGCTCCTCAGACGTACTTGTCTCGTGTAGCGCCGTGCTTCCGCACTGGTTTGTTGCCGCAAGCATAGCACGCACCGCGAGCCGTGTCAAAGCGCGCTGGCACGCCCCGGCACGCTGGCTGGCCGCGCGACTCTTACCCCGTCTCTGCAGTCCGCGCAGGCGGACTTTGTGGCGGCACGCCTCCAACTGCGATTTCAATCGCCCCTGCCCCGGCGGCACGCCTCCAGCTGCGGATGCACCCGCCCGTGCCCCGGCTGCGGATGCTGCGGATGCACCCGCTGGGAAACGTCGAGCATGTGGCAAGATGTGGCATCACTCGATGGCACGACCCGCCGCCGGATCGTCGGCGCTCCACTCGACGGTCAGCCCGAAGTTGCGCACGATGGCGATGGCCTGCGCCGGATCCACGATCGCCCCACGCAGTTCCGCCAGACCCACGCGCAGCCCGTCGATCAAGCAGCCGCGCAAATCCGCGCCCGCCAGCTTCGCGCCCGACATCTCGGCGTTGCGCAGGTCGCAGCCGGCAAAGACCACGCCCGAGAGATCGGCGTGATGGAAGTCCGCTTCCACCAGCAGGCAGTGGTCGAAACGCACGGCGTTGAACGACATGAACCGGAACTTCGCCAGCTCGGCGTGGCAGTCTTTGAAGCGCACGTCCCGCAGTTTGCCTTCGACAAGGGTGAAGCCGGTGAGCCGGCAATCCAGCACCTCGACCCGCTGCAGCAGCGCATTGGGCCACTCGGCATTGGCGAAATTGCAGTGCTGAAAGCGCACGTCGAGGATCTGAGGCTCGCGCAGATGGGTCGCGCTGAGGTTCACCTGCGTGAAGCGCACGCCATCGAAGCCCGGACGCGTGGCGGTTTGCCCGCTGAGGTCCTGCTGTTCGAGGGCCAGCGCGTGGTAGTGCTCGTGATCCTCCAGACGCTCCGTGGGCAGCGCGGCGGCGACCAGCCGCGCGGGAATTTGCGGTGCGCGAATCGCGCGCGCGGAGTTCGTGCGCTGAGGGGGCATGCGGGTTCCTCCTGGCTCCTCCTGGCTCGGCTGCCACGGCAGCGAGACAACGCACCTTCGCGGACAACCATAGTGGTAACTGCCACCATACACCATCGCGTCCAGCGGCGACATCCAACCGGCGCGGCAGGTGCCGTGTCGCCATACAGCGTCGCCATGGAGTGTCGCTTGAATGTCTGGCGCTTGGGCCATACCGCATGCTCGTGCGAAATGGCGCGTTTCGCCGCCGTGGACACTCAGCCGCGGGTTGATGCCAAGTTCGGGTGATCGGTGGCGTTTCGGAGTGGCGCACGGGTGTGCGCTCCGGCCTCGTTATGCGTACGCCTTCCTGCGAACTTCCTCCGAAAATGCGCTCGACACCGATCGCCTAATCCACGCTGGTGGACGCATGTTCACTGGCACCGCTGCCTGGCTCAGTCATCACGCTTGGTATGACCCGTTGGCTACCCGTTGGCTACCCGTACGTCCAGCTTCTCCTTGACAACTACGAATCCACATGCGAATATAAGTGCAGATACACTTGATGTATCTGCACTCAAGTTCCGGGCAGGGAGGGAGGCGATGAACGACCCTATCGAGCTACGCGCGATACGACAGAGTGCCGGCGGCAACATTCGGCTCACCGATCGCGTCGTCACCCAATTCTACGACCAGATCATGGCGCCGAGCGGCATCTCCGGCCCACAATTCGGACTACTCGCCAGTCTTGCCGCTGCGGCGCCCATCACCATCAATGGCCTGGCCGAGATGATGACCATGGATCGCACGACGCTCACCCGCAATCTGGATGTGTTGGTCAAACAGCGCCTGGTACGTAGTGAACAAGGCACCGATCGGCGCACGCGGCTCGTGAGCGTCACCCCAGCAGGGGACCAGGCGCTCCAACGCGCCTGGCCGCTGTGGCGCGAAGCCGAAGCGCGCATCGAGCGCGCCCTTGGCCCCGACCGCGTCGCCGCGCTGCTCGCCGAGCTCGCGGCCGTCAGAGTCGCGGTCCGTGAATCCGTCCTCCGTTAGTCCCTCCAAGGAGGTGAGCATGCGCCAAAACACTACTCCCGCCGTCCTCGCTCGCGCCTTCACCGTCGCCTGGACCAGCCACGACCTGGACGCCGCAGCTGATTACGTGGCCGACGATGTGACCTTCGCCAGCCCGGTCCTCCAGTTCAGCGGCAAGCGCGCCTATATGGACGGTCTGGCCGCCTTCGCCCGCACCATCACCGAAACCACGATTCTCGCCGCGTTTGGCGACGACGCGCAGGCGCTGATCTTGTATGACGTGGCGCTCGGCCCAGCCCGCGCCCTCACCTGCGCCGAGCTGCTGACCTTCCGTGACGGCAAGATCGCCTCGCACCTGGGCACCTCCAGCGTTCGCCCGGCCGCACAGTCCCCGTCGGCGCCCCCCGAGCCCACCGCGTAGCGCCTGCCCGATTTCCCCGCGCGACGCGTACGGTGTCGCCAGCGGCGCGGAACAAGAATGTTGACAAACGGACCACTACGCCGCCGGATCGATCTGGCCCGCGCTGGCAACCCCCTCGCGCGCGGACTGTGTATGGCGCAGATCGCCGAGCAACACATCGATCGCGCCCCAGCAGCGGTCACGCGTGGCGCGCATCACTGGTGCGTGGCGCGCCGCATCTGGCGGTGGTGGATCATCATCGGGGGTATGCCGCGCAAGCCACTCGCGCGCGGCCTCCGCCCAGATCTCGCTCTCCTGGCGTCCGGTGGCCGCCGCCGCCGCCGTCATCGCCCGCAGCAGCTCGGGCACCATGCGCACCTCGCGGCGCTCACCAGCCACTGGGGCACTGCCAGACGCGCTTGCCGTCGGCAACCCAACTGGCGTGACGGGCGCGCCCACCCCGTCCCGCGCGACGGGCGTACCGGACGGGACGGGCAGCGCATGCGGCGCCGGCCAGACGCGCGGCGCGCTGGCGGGCAGCGGCACGACATGCGCGGCGGCTGGGCGCGGCACGGGCATCGGGGTGTACGGATCAACCCAGGCCCAGGCCGCGCCGGCCCGCGCCGCGCCCAGGCCGCGCCGGCCCAGCGCACCGGACCGATCGAGCAATCCATAGAGGTCGGTAATCGGGGTGGCCTGACTCATCGGTGCGCTCCTTTTTCTGTTCTAGAACTTATGTTCTAGTATACGCGTTCCGCCAGGTCACGTCCACCCCGTACGTCGGATGGCAGGACCTTTGGGAACCGGCGTCCAAGTGATGACGCTCCGCCTGTTCGTCAGGCGCATCCGGTGGCGCATCCGGTACCCCGCTGCCCTTGCTGGTGCACGGGCCCCAGCGATCCGCCGCCGCACCGCGACGGGGGCTCTCCTGGTGGTCCTATCGTTTGACAGGTCACCGGCGCTACGCTATGCTGAGGGCAATACAATGGTTTCCCCCCGGCTAGACGCCGATCACACCGCTCGCCATGACGCACCACTCCCGCCAACAGGCGTGGCACGGCATGAATCTTGCGGGTCACAGTGCACGACGATGCGCGGTTTGCCGCGCGGCGGCGGTGATGACTGGGGCCACGGACGGGGATGCCGCGTGCGGGGCTGGGGGGAGGATGAGTCATGATGCGCTTGTCAGAACAGGGTGGCGATCAGAGTTCCGGTGGCGGCAATCCTCCTTCCACCATGGCGTCCCCAGTGAAAGCGCCCCCGGTCGCGCAACTCATCGCCATCGTCGAAGACGAACCGAATGTCGCCGCGACATTTCGGGACATTTTCGAGTACGAACGTGGCTGGCGGACGATGATGCTGGCCGATGGCCAGGAGGCGCTCGATCAGATCCGGCGGGTGCCCCCAGACGGCATTCTGCTGGACCTGGGGCTGCCCGGACTGGATGGGAAATCACTGTTCCACATGCTGCAAGCCTGGGGCGAAACCAAGAAGATCCCGATTCTGATCGTGACCGGCAGCCCCAAGTGGGCGATCGAGCGTTTAGGGTTGGCGCGCTGTCGGGTGCTGTACAAGCCGTGCGAAATGCACGCACTGCTGGCGGCCATGGATGAGCTGCTGGCGGAGTCCGCCGCGCCGGAGTCGCCGTCCGCGCCATCGGCGTCGCAATTGTAGATGGATGACCCTGTTCCTCTCGCGCCGGGCCTGACCGAGGGCTACGTCAGCACCAACGGCGTGCGGTTGCACTATGTCGCGGCGGGCGAACGCGGGCCACTGGTGCTCCTGTTGCACGGGTTTCCCGAGTTCTGGTATTCGTGGCGCTGGCAGATTGCCCCACTGGCGGCGCGCTATCGTGTCGTGGCGCCTGATCTGCGCGGCTACAATCTCAGCGAGAAGCCGCGCACCGGCTATGCTATTCGTACGCTCTCCCGCGACGTGGCGGGCCTGATCGCCGCGTTTGACGCGCCCGACGCGCACCTCGTCGGCCACGATTGGGGCGGCGTCATCGCCTGGGCGCTGGCCATCCGCCAGCCACAGCTCGTGCGCAAACTCGTCATCCTCAACGCCCCACACCCCGGACCCTTCCTGCGCGAGCTGCGCCACGCGCGCCAGTTGCGCCGCAGCTGGTACGCCGCGTTCTTCCAGTTGCCCTGGCTGCCCGAGTATTTGATTGCCCGCCACGACTTTGCCGTCATCCGCGACCTCTGCCACGCCGCCAACCGTCGCGCCGTGATCTTCACGCCCGAGGATATTGAGCGCTATGTCGCCGCGCTCGCGCGTCCCGGCGCGCTGACCGCCGCGCTCAACTACTACCGCCA
>DASYGC010000009.1:0-6868 GCA_036000225.1 Ktedonobacterales bacterium
CGCCGATTCAACGGTGGCCGCAGACGTCGTCGCGGTCGGCAAAGGGGTGTCTGTCGCCGTCGCGGTGCTCGCCGCCGCTACCCGTCCTCCGGTGGTGGTGCGCACGCCGCCACAACCGCTGAGGAGCATACCAAGCGTGAGCGCCACACCGATCACGCCGAGAAACCGTCGCCGCACGTGCCGCATCCCCTACTCCTCCACTCGCCACCCGCGCCACCCGCGCCGCCGACCGCGGGGCGTAGCATAGCATAGCATGTCGTACTGCTGAGCGCAACACCCCAAGCCGCCGGTTTTTACGGCGTGGTCGCGGGACACCACTCGACCACGCGCGGGGTTTCGAGCGGACGGGTAAGCTCAACCTGGGCGCGACCCGAGAGGGCTCGCCTCAAGCGGTGGGCCGAGGCGCCGCGCCGCGAGATCGGGCGAGGCAGCAGGCGGCTCCGCGCGCGACGTGAGCAACTGACTTACCCGCGTGCCGACGCCCATCCCCAGCAGCGCCCCGGCCGCACCAGACACGCAGGCGAAAGGCAGGGCCGCGAGCGGGGCTGGCGGGACCACCATGCGCAGCGCTCCCATGAGTGCCATCCCGGTGTAGAGCGCGAGCGCCGCCGCCACGCCCGCGAGCGCGGCGGCGACGAGGTGCTCGCGTGGCAGGAGCGCGGGCCGCCAGGCCGCCAGCGCCCACGCGATCGGGCGCGGGCCGAACGTGAGCACGATGTCGACCACCAGACCCATGCCGAGCAGATACCACGGGACGACCGTATAGGCGCCGTGGATCGCGAGATACAGCGTTTGGAGACCTATACGCCAGACCAAGTAGCCGGCAGCTAGCGCGGTGGCCACACCAAAGGGCCAGGGCCAGCGAAAGTGGGTGCGCGTTGTGCCTCGCCAGCCGGCCAGCACCACGCGGCCCACGGTCAGCGCGTACGACAACGCCAGCGCGAAGTAGATCGGGTACAGCCAGGCGGGCGCGCCGCCCATCACCAACTGGCGCGCGTGCGGGCCAGCCAGCGCCCGCAGCTCGGGCTGGACGTACCACGGCGCCTTCCCCGCACGGTTCAGGCCATCGAGCGCAACCGCGCCGATTTCCTGCTGGTAGAGCGGGAAGTGCACCGCGACCACCGCGCGCAGGAAGTAGCCGAAGGCGAGGAGCCAGGCGCCGCGTCCGCGCGCCGCCGGCGAGGCGAGCTGCGCCACCACGAGCACCACGACGATCAGGTCGGTGGGATAGTTGAACAAAAGATGCGTCGGCGACCACGTGGTGGCATCAATGCCGAAGATGAGATGCCAGAGCAGATCGAGCGGAATGTCCACGAGGTCGATCACCAGCGCCACCAGGGCTACCGTAATTGCCACGCGCTCGACGGCGACCAACCGATCACGCCGGTAGACCAGCGCGTAGAGCAGCAGCGCCACCTGGCAGCCGACGCCGACCGCGACCGCCAGATGAGGGAATGAAAACTCGTCGAAGACGTGGCCGAAATGGTATGACACGTCGAAGGCGGCGCCCCAATCCGCCAGGGCCATGGCGACCAGAATCGCCACATAGAAACGTCGCCGCACCGCGCACCCCGATCATGGCCGGGTGTATCTCAGGGGTTCAACCCTATGGGGGTTCAACCCCCATAGGGTTCAACCCTATGGGGGTTCAACCCTATGGGGACAATGGGGAGTACCTCAACGAGGAGATACTGATGGCGCATTGGCGTGCGGGCACCCACCGCGCCTGGACGCCAGGTCTCGCCAGGACGAACTGTCGCCACCTCCGATGTGGCTACGCAGCATCACATCGCGCTATATCGGCATGCGCCAAGAGGATCGTCAGTGGACGCCATCCCTGTCGAGTACTATATCCGAACGCACGATCGGTGGTCAATGCATCTGGCTGCCACGGGAACTGGTGGCCATCCGGTGAGTCCGCGGTTGAGGACGATCACCCCGCGCGCGGAATCACGAGCAACGGCGCCGCGCAGCCGGCCACGGCGATGACTACGGCCAGCAGCAGCGCCAGGGGAATCGAGCGCTCCAGGATGGGCCCGGCCAGCGCCGAGCCGACGGGCACACCCGCGAAGTTCAGGCTCATCGAAACGGCGACGATGCGGCCAAACCAGCGCGGATCGGTGCGCCGCTGGCGCAGCGCGAACAGGCCCAGATCGACCGGCCCGGCGGCGAAGCCCAGCAAGGCCATCGCCGCCAACAACGCGAGTGGCGAACCCACCAGCGTCAGCAGGTAGCCCAGCGCGCCGATGCCCAGACCCACAAGAATCATCGGGCGCTCGCGTCCCTCACTATTGATGCGTCCGACGAAGATGCCAGCGATGACGGTCGCGATCCCCGCGACCGACCATAGGGCTCCAACCGTCCCCGCGCCGCCATGCAGGTTGCGCAGTACCAGGACCGGGAGGGCCACACTGAGGATGCCGTAGGGCACGTTGGTCGCCCACAGCGTGATGACGATGCCACGCAGGGTGCGGTGTCGCAGCACGTAGACCAGCGCCTGCCAGGCCGCGCGTGCCAGCCTCTCGGGAGAAGTTGCGACCGCGGTTGGTTCGCGCAGGCCCAGCACGACGATACCCGCCAGCACGAAGACGCCAGCGGCGATCAGAAACGCCCCTTCGCCGCCAAACCAGGCGACGAAGAAACCCGCCAGCGCGGGACCCGCCACCATCGCCAGCGCCATACTCGCGCTGTCCACCGCGTTCGCGCGGTCCCACAAATCTCGTGGAACGACCAACGGAAAGAGCGCGCGTGTCCCACTCGAACTCAGCGGACTGGTCAGTGAGCTGAGTGCCACGATGGCCAGCAGCAGATCCACGCCGAGCTGGTGCGCCAGCGACAGCACGGCGATCAGCACCAGCGTGGTCGCGGCCAGGGCGTAGTCCAGCTGGATCAGGCGCAGGCGGCGGTGACGGTCGAGCAGCACGCCGGCGATGGGACTCACCGCCAGGCCAGGCACGATGGCCGCGAACGCCGTGAAGCCGGCGAGCGCGGGGGAGTGGAAGCGCTGGAGCACGAACAGGATCAGCGCGATCTGCCAGAGTTGGCCGCCAGTGCGGCCCAGCACGGTCGCCGCCGCCAGCCGCGGAAACCCAGGCAGGCCAAAGAGGTGACGATAGCTGGCAGTGAACGCGGTTGGTTCAGACCGGTTGGTCGTGCTGGCAGCGAGTGGCAGTGGCTGTCTCATCCGCTCATCCTACCACAGCCGATCTGGTGGATCGCCCGCTACCGTATCGCGAAACGACTGGTCGCCTGTTACAGATCGAGGCTCGCTACGTTGAATGCACAAGAGGGGAGTTGGACAGGATGGACGAGGAGACGCGGGGGTTCCCCGATGGGCATGCGGCGCCCGAGGACGAGACACTGCCCGACGACAATTCGCTTCCACCTGGCGACCCCCTGTTCGATGCCGGAGACATCCGGTCTGATGCTGGCAACATGCCATCCGATGCCACATCGGCAGCGCTGGCCAGCGATACGCTGCCGGTGCTGGCGGCGGTCGCGTCCGGGCGTGGGCGAGGACGCCACCGTGGGCGAACGCGTGGGCGAACGCGCCGGCGGGTGCTGTTCGCGCTGCTGGCGCTGCTGGTCGTCGTCACCGCGAGTGGGGCGTTGCTGGCGGAGGCTGGCCCGCGCTCCTGGTCATTGGGCACCAGCTTGCTCGCGGCCTTCGCCACGCCGACTGCGCGGCCGACTGCCACGGCGACCCTCACGCCAACGGCGGTTGTCGAGGCCACGATGACGCCAACGGTCAAGCATACGAACGCTCCTCCGACCAGGACGGGCGGCGGCGGCGGCGGCTCGCTGCCGCCCGTCAGCGTTGACCTGGGTTGCGGCCACCCTGGCCCACAGGGGTCGGCGTGGGTGGTACGTTCGGGCCCATCGAGCGCGCCGATGGTGGCGCTGACGTTCGACGATGGACCCAGCGGCGATCAGACGGCGAACATCCTGGCGACGCTCGAGCAGACGCATACGGCGGCCACCTTCTTCGTGATGGGGGTGCGCACACACGCGCTGCCGTATCTGGTGCAGCGCGAGGCGGGTGATGGCTTCGCCATCGGGATACACACCTGGGATCATCCTGACATGACCACGCTCTCGTGGTCGGCCAGAGTGTGGGAACTGACCTCCACGATCCAGGAGTTGCACACGGTGCTCGGCGCGGGCTATTGTCTGCCATTCTGGCGGCCACCCTATGGTTCGTACAACAACGACGTGGTCGCGTTGACCCAGAAAATGGGCCTGACGACCGTTAACTGGAATGTCGATCCGACCGACTGGACCTTGCCCGGCGCGCAGGCGATCGCCGATCGCGTGCTGGCCAATGCGCAGCCAGGGAGCATCATCCTGCTCCACGATGGTCCCAGCAATCGCTGGCAGACGGCGCAGGCACTGCCGTTGATCATCGCCGGGCTGAGGGCGCGCCACTTGCTGCCCGTGACCCTGCCACAATTGCTCTCGGGCCAGCTGCCGACGGGGACGCCGCCAACACCGACGCCCCCGCCGTCGCCGACCGCGACGCCGACCGCCGGCCCGACCGCCACGTCAACGCCAACACCCACCCCAACACCCACACCCGGCCCGCCACCGACGCCCACCCCGTGAAGATAATCCCCGAATGAATTCGAGGGCTAATCCGCTGAGCTGGTCACGCGGTCGGAAGATCTTGCGACCTGCGACTCCTCGTATGCATTCGAGGGGACGCTGCGCTAATCCCGTGCCGGCGGGGGCGCTGGCGGGTGAATCCCCCATGCTACGAAGCAATGCGAGGTGTGCGTCGGTGGCGGGCATGAGTAATCCCTTCAGGCTCCTCGAATGAAGGGGTGGTCCTTTAGACGCCTCGAATGCATTCGAGGGGTAATACGCAATTCAGATGAACACCTGTGCTTCGCGCCCAGAGCGCACACCCGTGCGCCACTACGGATTAGGGGCGGGTGTCTGGGGACTCGGCTGGCGCGGTGTCATCCTGAATGGTGCCACGCCAGCCACCGCTGGCGCTGCCTCGGGTTTCGATATAGTCTTTGAAGCGTTTCAGGTCGGCCTGGACCCGGTGGTCCAGCACACCGAGGGCGTCGCCGAAGTGCTCCAGGGCGCCCTCGGGGGTGTACTCCAGACGTAGGACGATTCGCGTCAGCATGGGATCGATGGAGTGGAAGGTGACCACGCCGAAATTCTCATCGCCGCTGGTGCTGCGCCAGGCGACGCGTTGATCGGGGACCTGCTCGGTGATCTCGGCATCCCACTCCTGGAGTTTGCCGCCGACCCGCGCGCGCCAGTGCAGCCGCTTGTCGTCGAGTTGCTTGATCTCTTCGACGCCATCCATGAAGCGCGGAAACTCCTCGAACTGCGTCCACTGGTTGTAGGCCGTGCGTACGGGCACGCTGACCTCGACGGACTTTTCAACCGTTGCCACAATCTCATCCTTTCTGGTCGCACGCGGCTTCGCGCGCGAGGGCCGCGGCACAGATGCCTCGCTGGCTTGGCCCGGCGCCCGTGGAACGTGGTGCAAGTTATATGCCACTTGCCAGGCGGGCGCGGGCGGGTGAATCCGCAGCCAGAGGCGTGCCCCCGCGGGCGCGGGCGGGTGAATCCGCAGCTAGAGGCGTGCCGCCACAAAGCCCGCCTGCGCGGGCTGCAGAGAGGTGGTAGGACGGGAGACCGGAGCGGGTGCGGATCGTGTAGCCGGTGACGGTTGGGCGGGCCGCGTGTGCCTGGGCTGGCGCGCATCAGCTGGCCTTGCGCAGTTTCTGGCCGCTGCGCGCCAGCTTGATGCCGCTGTAGAAGACGATGACGAAGGCGATCAGCGCCAGCCAGACATCGGCCTGACCCAGCAGGATGCTGGAGATGCTGGCGTTGTTGCTCAGGATCAGGTAGGCGAGGACAATGATGCCGAAGACGACGCTGGCGACGGCGGGAACGCGCTGGTAGAAGCGGCGGGCGAAGCGTTCGAGGCGCAGGAGGATCCACACCACGACGATGGTTCCCAGCGCGAGCAGAATGCCGTTGCGCGTGCTGACGGTGTAGACGACGTTGGTAAAGAGCAAGACCAGGCCCGAGATGCCCAGCAGGGCGGCGACGATCAGCAGGAGGGAGAGCACTACCAGGGTGGGACGAATGCGCAGGATGATGCCGAGGATGGCGGCGCCGACGATCGCGACGGGAATGGCGTAGACGGCGATCAGGAAGACCTGTGAGTGCGCCTGGCCGGCGCTGAGGTGTTCCAGGTTGACCAGTCCGGGATCGATGGTGGGGGCGGTCCAGACGCCGTTGGTCTGGGCCTGGATCAGCGTGACGGCCTTTTTGAGCAGGCCGAAGAAGGCGACGCCGGCCACCACCGCCCAGACGATGCTGAGCCATGCCATCTTGTTGGCGTCCGCGCGCGGGTTGCTGCTGCTTTTACCTGGCATTGGGTGCTCCTTACGGGTGTCGTTGGTACGGGACGGATTAAGAGTGGGAGGATGATCGTTGGGTGATCCCGCCGGCGGGTGCCATCAAGATCGAGATGGTCGCTAGCGGGCGCCCTGAAATTGAATTTCAGGGGTAATCGCCTGTGGTAACCAGGCGCCAGATGCCGGCGAACTCCGCTGTGCTGGGAAGGAGCACGGCGGAGGTATGCCGTGGTGGCGGGCGGGGGTGGTCGGGCGGGCCATCGAAGGCATGCGATGGGTAATCCACGCCGCGATGTGACGAGCGGGCAGGCGCCAGCGGCCGGCGATCGGCAATGGGCGACCGGATGCCGGGGTGGTGGAATTGGCGGGGCTGCGCGGCGGGTCCAGGTAGGCATCGGCGTCCTCCAATGAATAACGAGGCCGGAGCGCACACCCGTGCGCGAGTACGGCAGATAACGGGGCCGGAGCGCGCGGGTGTGCGC
>DASYGC010000010.1:0-4502 GCA_036000225.1 Ktedonobacterales bacterium
CTGGATTTTGACCGGCGTGGCCCCCAATCGCGGCCCGGCGACCGGCCTGCGCGATATCGAACTCGCCGTGCAGACCGAGATTCCGCTGGTCAAGCAGCACCTGGCCGATCAGCTCTGGGCCACGCGCGGCGCCGGCTTCCACGCCGAACGTCGCGACCGGGTCAGCGGCGCGCGCACGCCGTTGCGACTGCGTCCCAGCACGGCTACCAGCGTCGAGCAGGGCTTTGCGACCTTCGCGCGCTTCTTCCCCGGCCCACGCACCGACCTGGCGGCGATTGATGACGACGTCATGCGCGCCGCGGTTGGGCCCATCACGCCCGGGCGCGCGCAGAGCTTCGAAGATCAGTACATCTGCACCGGAGGCCAACTCTACGAGCTGATCGCCGGCCACGACCGCTTCACCGCCGATCTGCGCCCCCTGGTGGAGCCGCTGCTGGCGCAACGTGGTTTCGCCTCGGGCATCGCCTGCCATCCCTACGATCTGGCCAGCGTGCTGATCGCCGAGGAAGCTGGCGTCAGCATCACCGATGGGCGCGGCCACCCCCTCGATGCCCCGCTGGATGTGTCCACCAACGTCGCCTGGGCCGGCTTCGCCAACGCCGCCATCCGCCAGCAGATCGAGCCGCCGCTGCTGGCGGCGCTGCGTGCGCGCGGTCTGCTTTGACCCTTAGGGCAGTTAGCGATCCAGTTTGCTGGTAACTGTAGGGTTTGCGGCGCTCAGATGTATTCCGATACCAGGGCGTAGACGGCGGCCCATCATGCGCGCGCGTAGCGCATGAGCACAACGCCTGATGGGAATGTCCTGGATTCGATCAGGCGCAGATTCACGCGCGGCCCCTCAGCAAAGAGCTGCTTGCCACTGCCGAGCACAATCGGGTAAACCAGCAGGCTATATTCGTCAATCAAATCGTGCGCGGCCAGGCTATGAATCAGCACGCTGCTGCCATCGATGACGATGTTCTTGCCCGGCTGTGCTTTCAGGGCGCGCACTTCCTCGACTACATTGCCGCTAATTAAGGTCGAATTGCGCCAGGCCGAGGCGGTTGTCAGGGTGGTGGAAACCACGTACTTCGGCATGGTGTTCATGACATCGCCGAACGGGTCGCCAGCTGGCAGCGGTTCAAATGCCCCGCCGTGGATCTGCCAGGTTTTGCGCCCCAGCAGCAGCGCGTCACTTTGGCTCATGGCCTCAAAGAAGTGCGCGCCAAGGTCATCGTGCCAGTACGGCCCCGTCCACCCGCCATGGGTGAAGCCGCCCTCGGTATCTTCTGTCGCGCCGCCCGGCGCTTGCATGACATTGTCCAACGACACAAACTCCGCTACAACGAGCGTTCGCATGATGACCTCCGTATCGCGCACTAACCCCAGGCTTGCAGGCGAGAGTCGTGCGCTGTACTCATCTTCTCTCACCCAGAATCTATCATGGCGACACGCTTGTGTAAAGAACCACGCTTTACCTTTGCTTGATTTTCGCCACAGTGACCGCGATCTCATGGCCGCTCATGCGCGCGGCGGGCAGCGTCTCACGGTAGGCGCGTGCCGGTGGCGCTTTGCTGGACTCGGACGCCTCACGCACATCACTGGTGGTGATGACGAGGTGGCGGCTGAGCGTTTCGGCGGCGACGTAAGCCGCGTGGGCGCGCAGGATGTCCGCCAGTGCGGCATCCGTGGTGATCCAGGTGTCGATGGTGTCCTCGATCTCCAATCCGGCACGCTTGCGCACATCCTGCAGCGCATGGGTCAGGTCGCGCACCAGTCCCTCGGCAACCAACTCGGGCGTCAGTGTGGCATCGAGCACGACGACGTAGCCGTGGTCCTCGGCGGCGACAAAGCCCGCGCGAGCGCTGGCCTGCACCTCGACTTCCTCAGTGGTCAGCGTCAGCGGATGCCCCGCGAGATCGAGCGTCAGCTCGCCGCGCGCGCGCAGTGCCGTTGCCGCGCTGGCGGGGTCTTCAGCGCGCAGGGCCGCCAGGACCGCCGGCACCAGCTTGCCGTATTTCGGTCCCAGCACCTGGACGCGCGGTTTGAGCGCATAGAGCAGCATGTCGCTCTCAGCGGGCAGGAAGGCTAGCCGTTTGACGTTCAACTCCTCCAACACCTGCTCGCCCAGCCGCTCCAGGCTAGCGCGCTCGGCTGGCGTGGTCACACGCACGTAGAGTGTCGCGAGCGGCTGACGCACGCGCAGCTGGCCCTTCTCGCGGGCCGAGCGGCCCAGGTTGACCATGCGCAGCACCAGTTCGGTCTCGGCGTGGAGCCGGGCGTCCACCAGGCTGGGATCGGCCACCGGCCAATCGCACAGATGCACGCTCTCGCTCGCACGCGCATCCACGGCGCGCACGAGATTCTGGTAGAGCGCCTCCGCCAGGAACGGCGTGAAGGGCGCCAACAGTTTGGTGACGGTCACCAGGCAGCCATAGAGCGTCAGGTACGCGGCGATCTTGCCGTCATCCGTCGCGCTCTGCCAGAAGAAGCGGCGGCTGCGGCGCACATACCAGTTCGAGAGGTTCAGCACAAAGCTGTGGATGGCGCCGGCGGCGGCCTGGGCATCGTAGCGTGCCAGATCGTCGGTGACGGCGGCGATCAGTTCCTGTAACTCGGAGAGCGCCCAGCGGTCGGCGTCGTTGCGTTGGGCCACCGGCAGCTGATAGGCGGTCGGATCAAAGCGATCGATGTTGGCGTAGGTGACGAAGAAGCGGTAGACATCCCACAGCTTGTCCAGCGCGGTGCGTGTCTGCAGCCACAGATCGCTCAGCCGCGGTGGCTGGCCAGCAGCGCGGGCGGCGGCGGCCTCTGCGGGCGAGGGGATGCGCGGGTAGCGCAAATCCTGCTCGGGGGCGGCGTTGGCATAGAGCCAGCGCATCGAGTCGGCGCCGACGATGGCGGCGGCGGCATTGAACTCGATGCTGTTGCCCTTGCTCTTGTGGAACTCCTCGCCGCGCTCGTCGCGCAGGGTGGCGTGGCCCAGCACCGTCTTGAAGGGCGTGGTGTCTTCGAGCGCGGCGGACATCACCAGCAGCGAGAAGAACCAGTTGCGGAACTGGCCGGGGAAGCTCTCGGTGATGAAGTCCGCCGGGAACCATTCACGCCAGTAGGCCTTCTCGTGGCGATAGCGCAGCGTGGAAAAGGGCACAATGCCGGCATCCAGCCAGGGGTTGCCGACATCGGCGATGCGGCTGACCACTGCGCCGCACTGCGCGCAGCGGATCTTGACCTCATCCACCCAGGGGCGATGCGGGGTATGGCCAGCGAACTCATCCCAGCCGGCCACGGCGCGCGCGCGCAGTTCATCGTGGTCGCCGATCACCTCGAAGTGGCCGCAGCCGGCGCACTCGTAGATGGGCAGCGCCAGGCCCCAGTAGCGCTTTTTGGAGATCATCCAGTCTTCCATGTTGCGCAGCCAGTCCAGTTCGCGCTCCAGGCCGAAGCTGGGGATCCAGCGGACGTCGCGCACGATGCGCTCCAGGCGCGGGCGCAGATCGCGCATGGAGATGAACCACTCATCCACCAGGCGGAAGATCAGTTCGGTCTTGCAGCGCCAACAGTGCGGATACACATGGCGGTAGGTCTCGGTTTGGTAGAGCAGGCCCTTGGCGCGCAGATCGTTCATGATGGGCCGGGCGACCTCGGCGACCGGCTGGCCGCTGAGCCAGGCATAGCCGTCGAGGTAGACGCCGTTCTCATCCACCGGCGCCAGCACCGCCAGCTCGTGCTCTCTGGCGAGCGCGAAGTCCTCGCGCCCGCAGCCTGGCGCGATGTGCACGATGCCGGTGCCTTCGGCGGCGCTGACCTCGTCCCAGGCCACCACACGGTGCTCCGCGCCCGCGTCCGTCCAGGCGGCGAGCTCGTCGAAGGGACCGGTGTAGCGCCAGCCGAGCATGGCGCTGCCGGGCAGCGTGCCCACGACGCGCGCTTCGCCGTGCTCGTGGCCGCGCAACTTCGCCAGGTGCGGCACGACATCCTGCGAGAGGTAATAGGTGTCGCCATCCTGCTCCACCCGCGCATAGGTCAGGTCGGGATGCACGGCGGCGGCCACGTTGGCGGGCAGCGTCCAGGGGGTGGTGGTCCACACCAGCAGATATTCACCGGGGCGGTCCACCAGCGGCAAGCGCACGTAGACGGTGGTGTGGTCCACCTCTTTGCGGCCCTCGTTGATCTCCATATCGGACATGCCGGTCCCACAACGCGGACACCAGGGCATCACATCGTGGCCCTTGTAGATCCAGCCCTCCTGCCAGCAGCGTTTGAGGAAGCCCCAGATGGTGTAGTTGTTCTCGTCGGACATGGTGTAGTACGAGTTATCCCAATCCATCCACTCACCCAGGCGGAGCGACTGCTGCGTGGCGATGCCGGCGAACTTGAGTACGCGCGCCTTGCAGGCCTCGACGAAGTTGGCGACGCCGAACGCTTCGATGTCGTGCTTGTTGGTGAAGCCCAGCTCCTTTTCGACCTCGACCTCGACGTGCAGGCCCTGGCAGTCCCAGCCGTTCTGGTAGCGCTGGCGG
>DASYGC010000011.1:0-1635 GCA_036000225.1 Ktedonobacterales bacterium
TGGCGCGACAGCCTGGCCATCGTGCGCGCGGATATTGACCGCTTCGAGGCGCTGGTCGCGGAAAGGTGAGGTCATCGTGCCCGTCACTATTCGCATCCTCGGCCCAACCGACGGCGCCGTGCTGGAAAACGTCGCCCCCGACGTCTTCGACAATCCCGTGGACGCGCGCTGGAGCGCGGAATTCCTCGCTGACCCACGCCACCACCTCGCCGTCGCGATCGACGACGCCGCCGGTCAGGTGGTGGGCATGGCCTCGGGACTCCACTACGTGCATCCCGACAAGCCGCCGGAGTTGTGGATTGACGAAGTTGCCGTTGCACCTCCCTATCAGGACCGTGGCGTGGGCAGACAGATGCTGGCCGCGTTGCTGGCGCACGCGCGGACGCTGGGCTGTCGGGAAGCGTGGGTGCTCACCAGCTTCAGCAACACCGCGGCGCGGCGCATGTACGCGGCGGCGGGCGGCGTGGAAGACAGCGAGGCGCCGCTGATGATCACCTTCCCGCTGCCCGGCGGAAACGGTGCATAGCGCCGGTGTACTAGCGGCAGCGTCTGCTCACAGCGACGACCCATGATGGGGTTGAACTAGATCGCATGGTGCCCGCCCGCCGCAACTCTCGCCGGACCAGAGTTGGCCGTCGAGCTTGCGGGGGCACATGGGTATGCACCCGCGTCTCGATTCACCACCCAACCTGCCGGTCCAGGATTAGCAGTGGTGTCTTCAGCCCACGTCCTCGACCACCACTCAGTTCGCCGGAGCCAATGAGCCATGACATCCACGATTGAATCACCCTGGTCGCGTCATCCTGGTGCTTGCCAGCGACGCCGCTTTGCGCTACACTGGCCGCACGACGGCACGTACCGGCCAACCAGCGCCCCAATGGCGACCAACGCAGACGAAGGGAGCGGCCCATGAGCACTGGTGAGCCTCCGCGCACACGCCGGCACGATTCGGTTCCGGCCGCCCGCCCAGAGATGTCGGTAGCGGATGCCACACCCCCCGCCGTACGACTGACCCGGCGCGCGCTGCTGGCCGCTGCCGCCACCACTGGCGCCGTGGGCGCCGCCGGTGCGCTGCTGGCCGGCTGTGGTGGCGCTGCCACCGTGCGCAAGCTGTTGCCCGAGCCCGGGCTGTTTGAGATGACCCGCCCGGCCACGCTCTTCATGGATGGCACGGTGCCCGGCGCGCTGGCTCAGGCGGTCGCCCGGCTGCTGCCGCTGGCGTACGGACTCAAAGGCGTCAGCGTGGTGGCGAAGAATACTCCCGCCCCCGACCTCATCGTGACCTTCGGTGACCTGCCGGCCGGCTATGTGGGCGCGGCCATCGGCGCCAGCGCGCTCACCGCGCTGATGCACCTGCGCGTGCCGGTCGATAGCGTCACCAGCGCGCAGGGGCAGGCCATGCTCGGCGGTACGATCGGCGACTGGCATCAGGTTGGCAGCCCGTATGGATTGCCGGTGAAGGTCTTCACGCTGGCGGGACTGCCGGCGCCCACCGGCCTCAACTTCGCCAGCGGCGCGCAGTCAGTTGCCACCGCGGATGCCCTGCTGAGCAAGCTGAGCAGCCAGCCAGGCAGTCTGGCGCTGGCGCCGGTGGAGCTGGCGGGCTGGTCGGCGCGCAACCTGGGCATTGACGGC
>DASYGC010000012.1:0-4724 GCA_036000225.1 Ktedonobacterales bacterium
AACGTACTATCACAAGACGATGGCTGCGTTGAAGAATTTCGAGGCAGATCCCGGTGAGGTTGATGTCGCCGCCTACCACGCCCATCGTCTGAACACAGGTGACAAGTCGCTCCTTCGCTTCGACAAGTTCTGCCAGCGGTACTTCGATGGTGACCAAGCCAAAGCATGTGCGGCAGTGAGCACCTACAATCATCGCGTTGTGGCCGTCGAGCACATTGACGAGCGAGCTGATGTTTACGACCTGGAAGTTCCAGGCACACATAACTTCGCGCTCGCAAGCGGTGTCTTCGTGCATAATAGCGCTAAACAGGGCAGAGATCGCCACTTCCAGGCGATTCTGCCGCTACGCGGCAAGATCCTGAACGTGGAGCGCGCGCGCCTGGACCGCATGCTCTCCAGCGAGGAAATCAAGAACATCATCACCGCGTTGGGCACCAGCATCGGCGAGACGTTCAATCTGGACAAGCTACGCTACCACCGGCTCATCCTCATGACTGACGCCGACGTGGACGGCAGTCACATCCGTACGCTGTTGCTGACCTTCTTCTTCCGCCATATGGAGTCGCTCATCCGTGGGGGGCACCTGTATGTGGCGCAGCCGCCACTTTACGGTATTCAGGTCGGCAAGCAGCGCCACTATGTGTACTCTGACCAGGAGAAGGAACAATTCCTGGCGCGGTTGGGCGAGGGCAAGAGTTCGCGCATCAATCGCTATAAGGGGCTGGGTGAGATGGACCCTGAAGAACTGTGGGAAACCACGATGAATCCCGCGTCGCGCACGATGCTGCAGGTGACCATCGAGGACGCCATCAAGGCCGATGAGACCTTCTCCATGCTCATGGGCGAGGAAGTGCCGCCCCGGCGCCGTTTCATCGAGGCGCACGCGAGACAGGCAAACCTGGACGTCTAGACCGAGTTCGCACCCAAGTCGGATTTGGATGCTCGCCGACAATTGGCCCGGTTCACAGGATATGCTGTGAACCGGGCCAAATGGCTATCGGCCCGCCATGGTATGGAGGCAACTGTATGCAGGACGATCCTACGGCTACGGGGCACCCAGATCAGGCGATCGCGCGCCCGCTGTGGCAGGCGCTCGAACCATATCACGCGATGATCTACTTTGCGCCTGAGGCGCGCGACGCCTATACCGCCGTCGGCCTCAAAGGCACCTGGATGGGCTATTTTGCCTCACGATCCGCCGCGATGGGAGCGGTCTCCGCAGGCGTTGTCACCGCGACGTTTTACAACTTCCATCCCGACATGGTCGCGCGAGCGATCCCTGATGCCTGGCATTTCGCCAGCCCGGAGCGCGTGGTCGCCGCGCGTTCTATAGGCGCTGACGCGGCGTTACGCCGGTTGCTCGGAGATCAGGTGACCGGCAACGCGATGGAGGAAGCGGCTGATCTGGCGCGCGACGCGACCACCGCGTGTGAAGCGGCCGGTCGCCCGATCTTTGCCGGCCACGCGTCGCTGGCGTGGCCAGTTGAGCCGCATCTGGTGCTCTGGCATGCCGCGACACTCTTGCGTGAGTTCCGCGGCGATGGACATGTGGCGGCGCTGCTGACGGCGGGCCTGGACGGCTGCGAGGCGCACATCACGCTGGCCGCCACGGGAGCGGCACCGCGTGCCGCCATCCAGCCGTATCGTGGGTGGAGCGACGCGGAGTGGGCAGCCGCGGAGGCGCGTCTGGTCGATCGGGGCTGGCTCAGCGTGGACGGGGCAACTCTCACGCCCCAAGGACGAACTGTGCGCAAAGCCGTGGAGGACCGTACCGACGCCCTGGCGATGGCTCCGTGGCGCCACCTGGGCGCCACGCGATGCGCGCGGCTGCGTGAGCTGGCGACCGCGCTCAGCGCGCGGATCGTCGAACAGGACGGAGTGCCGATGCCGAATCCGATGGGGCTCGCCAGGCCATAGGCGCTGTGGCGACGCAAGCCAGAGTCCCTGTGGTGCTACAATGGACCACACCGCTGGCCACCGGCGCATAGTGGCCTCGAATCACGGTGATGATGCGCGGGAGGGTCGCCATGCCGGTCTCCGTTGCCAGCTCTCAGGTGATCTACGCGGCCCTCAAGGCCTGCGACATCAAGATCATGTCCGCGCTGCCTGAAACCTGGTTGGTGCACCTGATCAAGATGGCCGACGAAGATCCCGCGATGACGCTGGTGCGCATCGCCAAGGAGGAGGAGGCCATCGGCATCTCGGCAGGCGCGCACCTGGCGGGAGTCAATTCGGCGCTGTTGATGCAGAATCACGGCTTCCTGGCGGCGATCAACCCGATCGTGTCGCTGGCGCTGCTGTACAAGATTCCGCTGCTGATGCTGATCAGTTATCGTGGGCACATGGGCGAGAAGGATCCCTGGCAGACGCAGGGCGGCCTGGTGACGGAGCCGATCTTGCATGCGCTAAACATACCGATCTGGCACCTGACCACGACAGCCGACGCGCCCCGCCGCATCAAAGATGCGCAGACGCTCGCCCACGCGTCGCTGCACCCGGTCGCCGTGTTGCTCGCTCGCGAGCTGATGTGGGAGGAGTGAGTGTGCTCCGCATCGAAGGGCTACGCGCCATCTATCCCGAGCTGAAGGACCGCATTGTCGTCACCATCATGGGCGCGGTAGCGGCTGAGCTCTACTCGCTCGGGCACCAGCCAGGCTTTTTCTATCTCGAGCATGCCATGGGACTGGCGTCCTCGATGGGGCTGGGTATCGCGCTCGCTATGCCACAGCAACGGGTGATCGTCCTCGATGGCGATGGATCCTTGCTGATGAACCTCGGCACGTTGAGCACGATGGCTCGCTACCGTCCAGGCAATCTGCTGCATATCGTCTTCGACAACGAGAGTTTGCTCTCGGTGGGAGGATTCCCGACGGCGACGGCGACCGGCACCGATCTGGCCGGAATCGCGCGCGCCTCGGGCGTGCCACAGGTAGTGAAGGCCGACGCGACCAGGCAACTCAAGGCAGCGGTGAAAGATGCGCTGAGAGGCACGACGCTGACCACCATCGTCGCCAAGGTGGAAGCCATCGGTCCGGCGTCGTTCCACATGGATCTGCCATTGCTTGAGAACCGCTTCCAGTTCAAACGCTTTCTGGAAGCATTGAGGCAGCAAGCCGCAAAGTGAAAGGAAACCACCATGGCCAGTTCGGGAGTCGAACTCCTCGCGGAGTTGGTGCGGGAGTTGGATGCGGGCACCCTGAAGGTGGTTGATCTGACCACACCGCTGGGTCCAGACACTCCGGTGATCGACCTGCCGCCGATATTCGCGGGTTCGCCGGGTCTCACGCTGACCGAGATCTCGCGCTACGATAGTCGCGGACCGGCATGGTACTGGAACGTGGTGCACCTGGGCGAGCACACTGGCACCCACTTCGACGCGCCAATCCACTGGGTGACGGGCAAGGATCTGCCAAATAACGCGACCGACACGATTCCGCCGCGCAAGTTCATGGGACCCGCGTGCGTGATCGATGTGACAGACGATGTCGCGCGCGACGCCGACTTTTTGCTGACGCCTGAGCGCGTGCTGACCTGGGAGGCCGAGCACGGACGTATCCCGGCGGGAGCGTGGGTGCTGCTGCGCACGGGCTGGAGCAAACGCGAGGGGCGGGAGGCGTTCCTGGGCACTCGACCGGATGGCGCGCATTCGCCAGGATTCCAGCGCGAGTGCTCCGAGTTCCTGGCGAAGGAGCGAGATGTGCTGGGCGTCGGTGTGGAGACCGTTGGGACCGATGCGGGCCAGGCAGGTGGCTTTGATCCGCCCTTCCCCAACCATACCACCATGCATGGCAACGGCAAATTTGGGATCACCAGCCTGATCAATCTGGACCTGTTGCCGCCAACCGGCGCGGTGCTCATCGCGGCTCCGCTCAAGATCGTCAACGGGTCGGGCAGCCCGCTGCGCGTCCTCGCGCTGGTGCCATAGGGCATTCGAGCGACGCGGCGCCTCAGTGCTGCGTGACCGCGCCAGTGAGAATGGCGATGGCGTGGGGCAGCGCGGGCAGCACGACCGCGAGACACTCGCGCACGCCTTTCGGGCTGCCGGGCAGGTTGATGACGAGCGTGGCGCCACGGCAGCCGGCCACCCCGCGCGAGAGCATGGCAAACGGCGTCTGGCGCAAGCTCTCGGCACGCATTGCCTCAGCCAGACCGGGCACCAGGCGATCGACTACCGCGAGCGTGGCTTCGGGTGTCATGTCAGTCGGGCTCAGTCCGGTGCCCCCGGTGGTGAGGATAAGGTTTAGTCGGAGGTCGTCAGCCCAGTGGCAGAGCGTGCCTTCGATGGCCGCGCGGTCGTCGGGTACAATGGCAGACTGACTGATGGAGGCTTCGACGGGCGGGGCGGTCACCAGCTCACGGATGGCCATGCCCGACGTGTCCTCGCGGGCGCCAGCGGCGCCCGACGTGCTGATGGTGAGGATACCGGCGGTGATCATGCTGTCCTCCTCGCGTCGGTGGCGGGTGTCGCTACGGCTCAAAGTCCTAGCCCAGATAGATCATAGTTAGATCATAGTGCTCCGCAATGCTGGTGGACGCGCCGCACGTCACGCCAGCCAGGCTGCACCTAGCGGCTAGGGAGCGGGCAACTGGGCCGATCACGGGCATTATCCGCGCACGTCAGTTGACGGCCAGTTTGACTATATGATACGCTGAGCGTGCCCGAATCGTTGGGCATGTACTCGTATCGGCTCGGGAATATGGCCTGAGCATTTCTACCAGGCGAC
>DASYGC010000013.1:0-4162 GCA_036000225.1 Ktedonobacterales bacterium
CGGCGCACGGCGGCTGGCAGGCCGGCAATGCGCAGGGCATGTGTACCCGCGCTGTCGACCTGGGCTTCTCCGTGGCGCGTCACCAGCGCGCGATCGGGATAGACCGTGACCCCAGCAATGGTGGTCGTCAGATCAAGATCCATAGCAATGTGCCTCCATGTGTGACATCGGTGGCAGTTCTCGAGCGGAAATGGCGCCAGGCAAGGAGCGAGATCCTGAGCGCGCACCCGTAGCGCGGCGTCGCGTCGACGGTGAACGCGGTCAATGGGGAGTATATCCTTTGTGGAGCGTGGCCACACAACCTCGCCAATCATCACCCCACTGTACGCTGGAACGGCGCCCGTGTTGCGGACAATGCGCTTTCTTTTTTATAGTGTAGGAGGGGCAGCAGCGAAGGAGGGTGGGTCAAGAGCGCACACCCGTAAAGATAACGAGGCCGGAGCGCACACCCGTAGCGCAGCGTCGCGACGACGCAGAGATAACGAGGGCCGGAGGGTTTACATCCGTAAACCCCTACGAAGGTGACGCGAGGCGGAGAGGGTTTACATCCGTAAACCCCCAACGAAGGTGACGTGGCCCGGAGCGCATACCCGTGCGCTACGACGGAAAGGTTTGCCAGCGTGCGTATTGGATTGCAGATTCCCGCGTTTACCTGGCCTGGCGGCGCCGCCGAGCTTGGCGCCACCTTTGGCGCCATCGCCGAGCGTGCCGAACAGGCCGGCTTCGATAGCCTGTGGGTCATGGACCATCTCTTCCAGATCGGCACTATCGGACCCCCCGATATGGACATGCTCGAAGGCTGGAGCGCGCTGGCCTTCGCCGCCGCCCGAACCCATCGCATCAAGCTCGGCACCATGGTGACGGCGGTCACCTACCGCTATCCCGGCGTGCTCGTGAAGACCGCCACCACGCTCGACGTCCTCTCAGGCGGGCGCGCCTACTTTGGCATCGGCGCCGCCTGGAATGAATTCGAAAGCCAGTCGCTGGGCATTCCCTTCCCACCCGTGGCCGAACGCTTCGAGCGGCTGGAGGAAACGCTGTGCATCGCCCTGCAAATGTGGTCGGACGCCGGCAAGCAGCTGGAGGCCAAACCCTTCGCCGGCAAGCACTACCAGCTCGAGCGTACGCTCAACGTGCCGCAGTCCATCCAGCGTCCACATCCGCCGATTCTGATCGGCGGCGGCGGCGAGAAGAAAACCTTGCGCCTCGTCGCGCAGTACGCCGATGCCTGCAATATCTTCGCGCGCATGGAGGGCGACTTCATCAAACACAAGCTCGAAGTCCTCCAGGAGCATTGCGAGCAGGTGGGCCGTCCCTATGCGGCGATCGAGAAGACTTCTCTCGGTGGATTGCGACTCACTCGCGATGGTCGCGACGGCTCGAAGACGCCCGCGCAGGCGCTCGATCAGTTCGGCCAGTTGGCGGCGCTGGGGATCGAACACGCGCTGGTGAGTTTTCCCAATGTCTCCGATCCCGCGCTCTTCGAGTTGCTGGCCACCGACGTGGTGCCGCAAATGCATCAGTTGGCGGTCGCCGGCCGGTCGTAGGGGTTTACGGATGTAAACCCTCTGAATCTCGTTATCGTCGTCGTCGCATACGGGTGCACGCTCGCGCCATGTTGCTGTCTGATGGAACCGCCGTCCGCCGTATTGTAGCCGGTAGGTGAGTCGCATTTTGACAGGCGCATGCGCTATAACGAGCTACCAGGTTCCGACAAGAGGAGAAGGCTTCTGATGACCGTGAGTGACCGAGTTCGCGCGTTCCTCGAAGAACCGCATTACGCCATGCTGGCAACCATCAATGGCGATGGATCGGTGCAACAGACCGTCGTCTGGTATGAACTGCAAGGCGATGAAATCATGATGAACACCGCCGCTGGCCGGCTCAAAGAAAAGAATCTGCGCCGCGATCCTCGCGTGTCGCTTGGCATCGAAGCCGCGGGAGACTTTGTGACCATCACCGGCACCGCCCGTCTGATCGACGACCAGCAGACCACGCAGGCCGATATCCACCGGCTCGCCGTGCGCTATGATGGCGCCGCAAGCGCACAGCGGCAGATGGCCAGTTTCAGCAAGCAACAGCGCGTCACCATTCGCCTGCCGATCGCCCGCGTGCACGCCGAACTAGACCGAGGGTGATGCAATGATCGTCGCCCTCGCCGGCGGCGTCGGCGGCGCCAAACTCGCGCATGGACTCGCGCTGGCCGCGACTGGCTCTGGATCAGGGGCACAGCCGCGTGTCATCGTCAACACCGCCGACGACTTCGAGCACCATGGACTGCGCATCTCACCCGATCTGGATACGGTGCTCTATACGCTGGCCGGACTGGCCAACGCAGAGACGGGGTGGGGTCTCGCCGGCGACACCTTCACGACGCTGGATATGCTCGCGCGCTATGGCGTCGAGACGTGGTTCCAGCTGGGTGACCGCGACTTCGCCACCCATCTGCTGCGCACGCAACGCCTGCGCGCCGGCTGGACCTTGACGCAGGTGACGGCGGCGTTCACGCGCGCGTTGGGGGTCGAGGCGGATCTCCTGCCGATGTGCGACGAACCGATCGCCACCATGGTTGAAACTCCGGACGGCGCATTGGACTTCCAGGACTACTTTGTGCGCCGGCGCCAGACCGACGACGTGCGCGGCGTCCAGTTCACCGGCATCGAGCAGGCGCATATTCCAGAAGGCGTACGCGCCGCCTGCGCCGCGGCCGACCTGATCGTCTTCTGTCCCTCAAATCCCATCGTCAGCATTGGACCAATTCTCGCCGTGCCTGGCATGCGCGCTTTGCTGCAACAGGTGGCGGCGCCGCGCATCGCCGTCAGCCCCATTGTGGGCGGGCGCGCGCTCAAGGGACCAGCGGACCGCATGCTCGCGGGACTGGGGCATGCCGTCTCCGCCACCGGCGTCGCCCGCCTGTACCAGGGGCTGATCGACGGCATGGTCATCGACCAGGTGGATGCCGAGCTCGCCGCATCGATCGAAGCGCTGGGCATGCGCGTGCTGGTAACTGATACGATGATGCGCAACGAGCGCGACCGCCAGCGGCTGGCCCGCGAAGTCATGGCGTTTGGCGCGCCAGGAATTTCATGACCGGAAAGTGTTCTTCGTGACCCGTCAATAGACAAGGATTCGCTTGTGAGCGTCGCCGCGATCATCCCCGTCAAAGCGCTGGACGGCGCGAAGCAGCGCTTGAGCGCCGCGTTGGATCAACCCGCGCGCGCCGCCCTGGTGCTGTGGCTGCTCCAGCGCGTCATCCTGGCCGTACAGACCTCCGTGCAGGTCGATCACCTCGCCGTTGTGAGTCCAGACAACGACGTGCTGGCCAGAGCACGGCATCTGGGAGCGACGGCGCTGCGGCAGCACACCGGCGACCTGAACATCGGGCTGGAACTGGGGCGCGAATGGGCGCTTGCCAACGGCGCCGACACCTTGCTCGTGCTGCTGGGTGATCTGCCACTCTTGCGCGGCGCCGACATCGCCGGTATGGTCAAGACCCAGGTCAAGGAGCAGGCCGCGCGCAGACCGCACCACACCTCAACCGGCCAGGTGGTCCTCGCGCCTGACCGCGCCCAAACGGGGACGAATGCGCTGCTGCTACGGCCGCCGGACTGCCTGCCCTTCGCGTTCGGCCCCGATAGTTGCGCGCGCCACCGCGCACTGGCGCATCAATTGGGGCTAGGCCTGTCCCTGTACCATAGGGAGAGTATCGCCTTCGATGTGGATTGGATCGCGGACCTCGACGAGCTACGCGCCAGCGACATGCCCCTGCCGCCGGCATTGCGCGACAGCGGCGAGGCACCGACCGAACGGACAATGCTGACGAAGTGGCATCCATCCAGCCAGCAGGTGGTTCGTGACCGGTGAGGAGAGGAAGTAACCATGGATCGTGTCGCAGTGCAACGCCCCACAGAGATCAGGGTGATCGGCCTGCCCGGTATCCCCGAGATTATCCCAGGGGCCGACCTCGCACAGTTGATCGCCGCGGCTGCTGAACACCATAGCCTTCCCCTCGCGGACGGCGACATCGTCATTGTGACGCACAAAGCCGTATCGAAGGCCGAAGGCCGGCTGCTGAACCTGCGCGACATGATTCCTTCGCCGCTGGCGCACCAGTACGCCGCACAGTGGGATCGCGACGCGCGCCAGGTCGAAGTCGTCCTGC
>DASYGC010000014.1:0-2582 GCA_036000225.1 Ktedonobacterales bacterium
ACAAAAGCAACAGCATGCGCCTAACGAGACTGGTCTTGCTCATGCTGTTGCGGCGTGTGCAAGTGCGCCCGCCAGACCTTCGTTGTGGGACGCGTTACTCGATACCTAGCGCCATGCGATAGATGTCCCGCTTTCTCCTACCATTACCCTCCCCATTGTTTGAGTATATAGCCGCGCAAAGAAAGGAATGGCTCCGGCCATGCGCCCCACCCCTCAACCCGATATCTCCATCCGCGCCGTAATCTTCGACATCGGCGGGGTGCTCCTCCGCACCGACGACACCAGTGGGCGCGATGCCTGGGAGCAACGTCTGGGCCTCGCCACCGGCGAGCTGGAACGCCTCGTGTTCGGCTCCGCGATCTCGCAACGGGCCGCACTTGGTCTCGTCTCTGAGGACGCCGTCTGGGCGCACATGGCGACGACCTTCGGACTGAATGCCGCCCAACAACAAGCCCTCGAACATGACTTCTGGTCTGGCGAACAGCTCGACACGACCCTCGTTCAATACCTGCGCGCGCTCCGCCCGCGCTACCGCACAGCCTTCCTCAGCAACGCCTGGTCCGGTGCGCGCGAAGTACACACGCACCGCTACAAGATCGCCGACGCCGTGGATGTGATGGTGCTCTCGTGCGAGGTGGGACTGGCCAAGCCCGATCCGCGCATCTACCGTCTGACTGCCGAGCGGCTCGGCGTACCGCCAGAGGCAGCCGTCTTCGTCGACGATATCGAGCGCAACGTGGTGGCCGCGCGCGAGGTCGGCATGCGCGCCATTCGGTTCTTCAGCGCCGAGCAGACCATGGCTGATCTGGGACGTCTGCTTGGCGCAGTTGGCGGCACATGAAGTCCTCCGCCGCGATCCACATCATGCGAAACAGCTGCCATCTCCTGTGACTCGGTGAACCATCTGGCGTTGGTCTACTTTCCCGAGTACCATGAGTCATATCACATAGCGTAGGGGTGTACGGCTGTACGCCCTCTGGATGCCCGGCAGCGCCTGGCGTTCAACCGCCGCAAACCACGCGTGGGCTCCAAGATGTAGTACAATCGGCGCTTACGAAGCCAGCCATGCCAAAATGCACCCAATGTCTGAACCTGTCGCATGTGGCGCGCCCCGCGTGTCGTTGATGGATGGAGTGATCCGCGGTGCGCGGCACGTCCGGCGAGGACAGCGGCTGATGCCGAGTCGTCAGCCATCGGGAGCGCGAGGGTGAGCAGATGATGCAACCAACGGTGTTCATGAGCCATGCTGATGCCGACCGTGCTGTGGGCGCTCGCTACAGCGCGGCGTTGCGCCAGTTGGGGCTGACCGTCGCCGATGACAGCGATGACGACGCGACCAGCGAGGGTGACGTTGGGCTCTCCGATGCGAAGCAACAGCTCCTGTCCGGATGCTCTACCCTCGTCGTCTTGCTCTCGCCCGCCGCGGTGAGCTCCAACCGCGTCAATCGGGAGGTTGAGACCTTTCGTGCTCTGGCCGCCGCGGATGCTTCACATCTCCTGCTGCCGGTGCGTATCGCGCCATGCGAGTCGCCACTCCTTACGACGCCGGGTCTGCACGTGATCGACGCGACCGCGCAGCCGTTTGAACGGACCACGCGGCAGATCGCGCTGGTCGCCAGTATTGGGCGCTTGGGTGTACCGACATCATCAGCCGGACGGCCAGCCGTCGGGGCGCTCGGTCAATTCGGCTTGTCACGCATCGCCCGCCGGACGGTCATCAAAGGCGTGGTGCTGATCGGTGGTTGCATCGCCGCGGGGGCCGCCGCCGTCTGGTATGAGGGATTCTTTGTTCGCCCGCTGCTTACGTACACGGGGCATCGGGGGGTTGTCACCTCGCTGGCGTGGTCGCCCAATAGCCGGAGGATCGCTTCGTCCAGTGAGGACAAAACGGTGCAGATCTGCGACGCCAGCAGTGGTAGCTGGATACTCACCTATACGGGTCACGCGGAGCAGGTCTTGTGCTTCGCGTGGTCACCCGACGGGCGCAGGATCGCCTCGGGGGGGATGGCGCGCAGATTTGGGATGCCGCGAGCGGCAAACGGCTACTCACGTATCCCGGACAGGCATCGTCACAAATTTCGTGTGTGGCGTGGTCACCTGACGGACGCAAGATCGCCTCGGGTGGCACTGACGCGGCAGTCAAGGTGTGGCGAGCACCATAGATGGCGCACCCTGAGGTACCGAGGGCCAACGGACCAAATGCAACCAGGGACGACGAGAGCCTGCTGGCGCACGTGCGCCAGCAGGCGCCCTTCGCACTCCTCACCCGACCCGACTACTCTTCCACGTGCTGCGTGCTCTCGCCCTCAGCTGGCATGTTCGAAGAGGTCGTGCCTGGCTCCGCCATCTGCCGGTGGAAGTCGCGCCGCATCGAAGCGCGCGCCATGCGCACCTGTGTCGTGCCCTTCGCCCCCTCGTTGTGGAACAGATTCACATGCACTGGCAGGTCCTGGTAGACCAGTCCGCCGCCGATCACCGCGTCGCTCTCGAAGCGCACATCCTCGCCCAGCGCCAGTGACGGGAACACCTCGTAGCGCGCGTTGCGCGCCGCCTCCAGCAGCCGTTCCGCGTCCTCACGTTCG
>DASYGC010000015.1:0-2304 GCA_036000225.1 Ktedonobacterales bacterium
GAGAATAGGCATCGAGCGGGAAGGCGAGCGCGTCAATGGCTGGCGCGCGCGGGCGTGTTTGCCGTACGATACCTCCGGGTAATAGTAGCGAAAGGATCATGACGAATGGCGGATACCATCACCGTGGCAGCCACTCCACGCCAGGTTGAGGGCAAGAAAGTCAAGCAACTGCGGCGCGCGGGTGTCATCCCGGCCAATCTCTTCGGGCGTGGACGCGATTCACGCGCGATCCAGGTGGCGGCAACTGAGATCAAGCGGATTCTGGCCAAACACGCTGGCTCGAAAATCTTGCGCCTGGCGGTGGGAGGCACCGAAGATACGGTCTTGATCCGGCACATCCAGCGCGAGCCAAAAACAGGCGCGATTCAGCACATCGACTTCATGCATGTGGACATGAAAGAGCGGATGCACGCGAAGGTCCCGGTGAGCCTGGTGGGCGAGGCACCTGGGGTGAAGCTGTACAATGGCGTGCTATTGCTGGTGCTCGACTCCGTTGATGTTGAGTGTCTGCCCGGCAATCTCCCAGAGGTCGTCGAAGCGGACGTGAGCGGGCTAGCCGAGCTCGATAGCGCGCTGCACGTGCGCGATCTGACGGTACCTGACGGAGTTGAAATCCTCTCCGAGGGCGATGAGATCGTGGCCAAGGTGGAGCGCACACGCGCGGCGGTCGAAGAGGCTCCCGCGGCCACACCAGCGGCGGCCGCCGAAGCACCAGCTGAGGCCGGCGCCGCCAAGGAGTAACACCAAATCTCTGCAGTCCACGCCGGTGGACTTCGTGGCGGCATGCCGTAGGGGCGCATGGGTATGCGCCCGGATTCACCCGCTCGGAATCCTCGACCGACGCTGCGGCAAGATTTGGTATCATCCGCGGTCAGCGCGTGCGAACCGACCGTCGCCAACGAACCAACCAGGCGACGGTCGGTTGGCGTGCCTTCAGCAGGAACTACCGCGCGGGAGCACCAGTACGCGGCTTCGATCCCGCGCGTGGCTTGCGGCCAGCGCTTGGGTGGCTGGGGTAGACGCGGCCTTTCCAACTGGTGCGGCCGGTGAGCGACCAACGGGCCGAGTTGACCGTGAGGGCCACTTGCAAGATCGCGGCAACGGGATGCAAGAAGGCTGAGTACCAGTCGGAGCGCTGCGCGCGCACCCGCTTGGCCAGAGCGAGACGCATCGCGGTAGTCAGCCCCCACGTCAGCGCCGGCAAGATAACCTGTGAACGCGGCGCGCGGCGCGCCAGTCCCACGCCGACCAGCACGGGGGGCATCATATTGATCGCCGCCCACGCGCCCAGCATGAGCGCGGCCACACCGGGATTTGCGCCGTAACAGGCATAAAAGTTCTTGGAGTAGCCCTGCCACAACTGACCGAAGGAACGGTACATGCGACAGCGCACGGCGGTCCCCGCGTCAAGCCACATCGCCCGGTAGCCCTTGGCTTTGACGACCCGCACGATTTCCATGTCTTCGAGCACTTCCGCGCGAATCGCCGCATGCCCTCCGATCTCATCGTAGGCACCGCGACGAAACAGCATAAACTGGCCACTGCCCGCGGAAACTATCGGTGCGGCAATCCGGCCCACCAGCTCGACGGGCAACAGCGTCAAGACATCATATGTCAGCAACGGCTGGAACAGCCGCTCGCCCAGGGTGACGGCCATCTGGCGTGGCTGCGCGGTGATGAAGGCCGCGCCCAACTCTTCGACCGCTCCCACCGCCGCGCTCACCGCTTGGGTGGCGTGTTCGGTATCGGCATCAATGAACAGCAGATAGTCGCCCCGCGCGTGATCCGCCAGTTGCTGACACGCGTGGCACTTGCCCATCCACCCTGGCGGCAGATCCTTGCCATGCAAGACGCGCAACCGTCCAGCGGAGTCCTCCCGCCGCAACCGTTCGACAATTTCGTAGGTGCCATCGGTCGAGCCGTCGTCGAGCACCAGAATCTCGATATTGGGATAATCCTGCGCGAGCAACGAGCGCACACAGTGTTCGATAGTGGCGGCTTCGTTGCGCGCGGGCACGAGCACAGAGACGAGCGGCCAACTCTCGGCCGGGCGGGGTGAGGCGTGGAACGCGTCCAGGCGGAAACGGCGCAGCGCGCGCAGATTCGCCCCGAGCACCGCGGCGTTGGTCACGGCCGCGGCAAGCACCAGCCCATGATAGATATCGACTGTGCTGGGCCGTTTAATCGCAAGCCGCCTCTTCCACACTCTCGAATTCGCTCCTCTCACGCGCGCGCCAATTCCGGTATCGTGCGGGCACGTGACTGTTGTGTGGCATGCTGAGCCAGTGACACGATTCCAACCCT
>DASYGC010000016.1:0-2636 GCA_036000225.1 Ktedonobacterales bacterium
AGGGGAACCAGGTGATCATCACCATCAAGGACGATGGCGCTGGTGTCGATCCCGCGCGTGTCACCACCGCCGCCATGGCGCGTGGCCTTGTCAGTCCAACTACCGTACTCACTCAGCAGCAAGCGCTCAGCCTGATGTTTCAACCCGGTTTGAGCACCGCTGAAACGATTGACGAGGAAAGTGGCCGCGGCGTCGGACTGGATGTCGTCAAAGATACCATTACTCGTATGCGCGGCACCGTCGAGGTCGACAGTACCCTGGGCCACGGTACGACCTTTACTTTACGCATCCCCGTCAGCCTACAGATCACCCGCGCCGTTCTCGTTCGCGTTGGCCAGCAGACATTCGGCATTCCGATGACGGTCGTGGAAACCATCGGACGCCTGGACTACTATGAGCGCGTCAGTGGCAGCAGTTCTCCGGCCCTCGAAGTTCGGGGGGCTGTCTACCCACTGGCACACCTGGCGAGCTATTTGGGTCAGCAGCCTGGACCGATCGACCAGCGCTCGGCTGTGCTGTTGTTCAATTCCGGCACACAGCGAATGGCGCTGATCGTTGATGCTATTCCCGGCCGGCAAGAGATCGTTGTGAAGACGCTCGGACCGCACCTGCGCGATGTGCGCGGTATCGCTGGCGCCACAGTGCTCGGCGACGGCAAAGTTGTGCTGCTCTTGAACATGCAGGAACTACTGGCGCGGGCGCCGCGACAGTCCATTACGCTGCTTGATCTTCCCTCACCCAATGCTTCGATTCCGCGGATGCCGGCCATTGCGCCCCAACCTTTCGGTACCGGCGCACTGCACAGCCCCGAGGCCGTAGCGCGAATCAACACTGGCATGCTCTCGCGCAATCCGCCTCCACCTCCATCACGCAACGAGGTGCCTACCGAACGTCTCAATGGATCCACGGATCGGCCGCCAGAGATGGCCCCAGCCACCACACCGAAGAGTCTTCCTTTTGCGGCGGCCGATCCGGCGCCAACTCCGCTGGTACCACGGCGCCCGGGCCCGGCCCCGCGCAATGGCTATCTGCTGGTTGTCGACGATAGTCCCAGCGTGCGCCGGGTGGTAGGCAATATGCTCAAGGCAAACGGCTGGGAAGTACAGACCGCCCGAGACGGCATTGAAGCCGTCGAAGCGGTCGGCCGCCAGCTCCCGGCGGCGGTCCTGCTGGATATCGAGATGCCGCGAATGGATGGCTACGAGCTCATGGCCACTCTGCGCAGCCAAGCACTGTATCGCAATCTCCCATTGATTGTATTGACCTCCCGGGCCGCCACCAAGCACCAGCAACGAGCCTTGCAGCTCGGCGCCGATGCCTATGTCGTCAAGCCCTACCAGGATGAGGAACTGCTCAGCACTCTCGATGGCCTCATCGCCCGACAACATGCCTAGCGGCACGCGACAAGCGCGGTCAATGACTCTGGGAGACGAGCACCCGGCGTGTGTGTTCGTCTCTCTCGAAACTCATGTTAGCTCGACGATTGGGAGCGGCATCACGATGCATGGCAGCCGCGAACGCCACGTTATCCGCTGGGACGCGCACTGCAGCCTGCTCGACCGCGAGATCGAGCGGCTGTTCGAGGCGCTCGCACTGGCTGTGCCTGGATCGCCACACGCTGCCGATCTTAGCCGCCAGCTCGCGGCGGCTCAGTCGCGTCGGCGTGCCCTCGGCCCATCACCCCGCCACAAGATGGGCTAATGCCGCCCCGGCGTGCTGGCGGCGGCACCAGCGAGAATCGCGTGTTCCACATACCCGCCCATCTGTGTCGTCGAGACGACATCGGCCTGGTGCATGCTGATATCCGCCGTGCGCCGACCCGCCCGGATGACTGAACCCACCCCGTCCGCGACACATTCCGCCTCTTCATGGAGCGACAGGGAGTAGCGCAAGAGCAATCCCGCGCTCAGTATGGCCGCGAGTGGATTCGCCCTTCCCGTACCCGCGATATCCGGCGCGGTACCATGGATCGGCTCGTAGAGGCCGAACTGTCCGTGCGCGGTTCGCCGTTGGCCCAGGCTGGCAGAGGGTAGCATTCCCATTGAACCCGTCAGCATCGACGCTTCGTCGGTCAGAATGTCGCCAAACATGTTTTCCGTCACGATCACGTCAAAGTCTCGTGGTTGGCGGATCAGGTGCATGGCGCACGTATCGACGAGCAGATGGCGCAGCTCCACATCAGGATAGTCCCGCGCCACGCGAATGGCGATGTCGCGCCAGAGCCGCGAACAGTTGAGCACATTTGCCTTGTCAACTGAAGTCAATCGCTTGCGCCGCGTGCGCGCCAGGCCGAAGGCGTAGCGGAGAATGCGTTCGATTTCCGTTTCCGTATACGCCATCGTGTCCACCGCCGTGCGCGCTCCCGGCTCGCCACGCGTCTCGCTTGGCTGTCCATAGTAGAGGCCGCCCGTCAGCTCTCGCACCACCACCAAGTCAACTCCACGCAACACATCACGTTTGATCGTCGCCGAGCTCAAAAGGGCCGTCATCGGGCGCACCGGTCGCAGATTCGCGAACAATTCGAGATCCCGCCGCAACTTGAACAGCGCCTGCTCTGGTTGCGCCGATGAACTCGGGTCACCTACTCCCACACCGCCCACCGCACCAAAGAGCACCGCATCAACCTGCGCACACAG
>DASYGC010000017.1:0-4406 GCA_036000225.1 Ktedonobacterales bacterium
AGCGATCTTGCCGCCCAGTCGCAGGATCGCCCCCTCGGCCTGGCCGCGCGTCAGGGCGCCGAGCGAGCCCGTCAGCACGAACGACTGCCCGGCGAAGGGGAGGTTGGAGCTCTCCGCGGCGGGCTCGTCATCGGGCAGGGACATGCGCAGACCAGAAGCGGCCAGCCGCGCGACCAGTTCGCGGTTGCTGGGCTGCTGGATCCACTCATAGACGCTGGCGGCGATGCGCGGACCGATGCCCGGCAGGGAGGTGATCTGTTCCTCAGTGGCGGCGAGCAAGTTCTGCATGGAGCGCAGGCCTTCGGCCAGTGTAGTGGCGGCCTTCTCGCCGACAAAGCGAATGCCCAGCGCGAAGAGGACCCGCGGCAATGCGAGGTTCTTGCTGGCCGCGATCGCCGTCACCAGGTTGGAAGCGCTCTTCTTCTGGAAGCCATCGAGTTGGAGCAGGGTCTCCTCGGTCAGATCGTAGAGGTCAGCGGCGTCGCGAATGGTCGCGGTGGTGAGTAGGCGCTCGACGATCAGATCGCCCAGGCCCTGGATATCCATGGCGCCGCGGCTGACGAAGTGGCGGATGCGCTCCAGATGCTTGGCGGGGCACTCGGCGTTGCGGCAGAAGAGCACGGCCTCGCCCTCCACTCGGACGATGGGCGTGTGACAGGAGGGACATTCACCGGGAAACTGCCAGGCCACTTCCGTGCCGGTGCGCAGATCGGGCAGTGGCTTGACGACCTTAGGAATCACATCTCCCCGGCGCTCGATGACCACCGTGTCGCCAATGCGGATATCACGGCTGATGATGTACCGTTCGTTGAAGAGGGTCGAATTGGAGACCGTGACGCCGCCAATTTGTACCGGCTCCAGCCGGGCATTGGGCGTGAGGGCGCCAGTGCGGCCCACGCTCACCCAGATGTCGAGCAGTCGGGTGTTGCGCTGTACCGGCGCGAACTTATAGGCGATGGCCCAGCGTGGATCGCGGGCCACCGCGCCAAGCTCTTCCTGCTGCCAGCGCGCGTCGATTTTGATGACGGCGCCATCGATCTCGTAGGGCACCTTGAACCGCTCAGCCTCCAGGTGGTCGCAGAACGCCTGTGCCGCCTCGATGGACTCGACGCGCGCGGCCAGCGAACTCACCTGAAAGCCCCACGCCGCCAGGCGTCGCAGCAACTCCCACTGGCTCTCCGGCTCGCGCGCGCCCACCAGCGTACCCGCCGCGTACGCCAGAAACGACAGCGGCCGGCCAGCGGTGACGCTGGCATCCTTCTGATGCAGCGAGCCCGAGGCGCCATTGCGCGGATTCGCGAAGATGCGTGGCGTGGCGCCCGCTTGCTCGGCTTCAGCGGCCAGGCGCTCGTTGAGTGCCTCGAAATCAGCCACGCGCATGTAGACCTCGCCGCGCAGCTCGACCAGTTCGGGGATCGGCGCATCGGGAGCGGCACGCAACCGCTTGGGGACATCCTGGATGGTACGCACGTTCGGCGTCACGTCATCGCCGACCACGCCATTGCCGCGCGTGGCCGCGCTCACCAGCAAGCCGCGCTCGTAGGTCAGGTTCATGCTCAGCCCATCGATCTTTGGCTCGCAGACGTAGGCGAAGGTCGCGCGGGGCAGTTGCCGCTGGGCGCGCTCCTGCCAGGCGCGCAACTCTTCG
Organism: Ktedonobacterales bacterium; assembly: GCA_036000225.1. Lineage (GTDB taxonomy): Bacteria > Chloroflexota > Ktedonobacteria > Ktedonobacterales > JADMIN01 > DASYGC01. The sequence goes on from DASYGC010000017.1 coordinate 1,649, forward strand.
GCAGTATGCACATTGGCCAGGCTGAGCATCGGCACCACGTGCTCCACCTGCGCGAACAGCGCGGTTGGTTCGCCGCTCACATGCTGGGTGGGCGATTCGGGCGTAATCAGTTCGGGATGCCGCTCCTCGATCGCGCGCAGATCGAGCAGCAGTTCGTCGAACTCGATGTCCGAGAGGATCGGGTCGGAGCGCTCGTAGTAGGCCACCTCAGCCGCGCGAATGCGCACGCGCAATTCTTCGGCGCGGGTGGCTAGGGCTTCCACCGCCGCCGCGTCATACGCCGGGGCGCTCGCCGCGTCCCCACTGGCAGGCGCCGCCTCCTCGTTGCCCGGTTCGCTGTGGGGCACCGGCGGCATGGCGGCCTTGCGGGCGCGCTTGCGCGCTGGCGGCTTGGCCGCAATGGGTGGTGGCACGCTGGTTGTCATGTCGCTGGCATCGAGTGGATCGCTAGCCATCAGAACAGCCCTCCCAGTGGTGCGCGGGTGGCATCCTGTGGGCGAGCGCCAACCGGCATGCCCGCGCGTCTATCGCGGCACGCAATGCCCGCGCGAATGCTCCCGTACGATGGCGTGCGGGTGGCCCGACGCGTCATCACCGTGAGTGTAGCACAGGGAAGCAGCGTCTCTGCGGTCTATTCTCGCCAGGGCTAGCCCAGATGGAAGACGCCGGCGCGCTATTCGAGGCGGGCGGTGAGATGCACCTGCACGTTGCCACGAAGCGCATTGGAGACCGGGCAACCGTGTTCCGCTTCCAGGGCGGCGCTCTCGAAACCGGCCGCATCCAGACCCGGCACCCGCCCGCGCACCGTGAGTTCCATGTGCGTGATCTTGACTCCGCCTTCGATGCGGTCGAGGGTGCAAACCGCCGTGACCGTGAGCTCCTCGGCCGGTGTGCCCGCCGTGTTCAGAGTGTTCGAGAAGGCCATCGCATAGCAGGCGGCGTGCGCCGCCGCGATCAACTCTTCGGGGCTGGTTTTGCCACCCGGCTGTTCGGTGCGCGCGGCCCAGGTCACGGGCATGGTGGGCAGCGCGCCGCTACCTACCGTCACCTCACCGCTGCCCTGGGTCAGATTGCCGTGCCACACGGCCTCGGCTCGTCGTTCCGCCATCGCCATTGCTGGTCCCACCTCTTCTCGCTTGGAGCGCGCTTGGAGCGCGCATAATCAGTATTGACGGCGGCGCAACGGGCACCGCCTCGCTCCTCGTGGTAGCAAGGTCTGTGCCTATGGCGCCGCGGCTGGCACAAGCGAACGACCAGGCGCCGAGACGACAAGCATCACTACCGGTCAATCACCGCTCGCCGCTTGCGATCCGAGCGTGAGCATGCTATACTACGGGCTGCCCAGGGGACGTAGCTCAGCTGGGAGAGCGCGACAATCGCACTGTCGAGGTCAGGGGTTCGAGCCCCCTCGTCTCCACCCAAATACCCCTCGCCAGCGCGGCGAGGGGTATTTGCTGTTGCGGGCGGCACGGGCTGGCTCAGAACGCGACTCGGTAGCAGGCGAGCAGCGCGGGCCCAAGAGCGCACCCTCGTAGCGCAGCGTCGCCACGACGCAACGTGGAGCAAGCACGCGAACGTCGCGTGATCTCGTTCAGTTGCCGCTAGCTCAGCCCAAGCCGGTGCGTGACGTAGGCGGTGAGGGCGTCGATCGAGTCGAAGTTCTCGGGCGTCAGATCAGCTTTCTCCACCGTTAGCCCCCACACATCTTCGACGAACAGCGCCAGTTCGACGATACCCGTCGTATCCACGATGCCGTACTCGATCAACGAGGTCGTATCGTCGACCTCCACGCCCAACCCGTCGAAGAGGAAATTCATCCGCACGTAGTCGCGGATTTGTTGCCGGATACCCGCTGGATCGGTCGCCGCCGGCATCCCCGCCGTGGTACTGGTGATTGGATCGCTCATGAGCTCACCTCCGCTGTGCCGCCCCTAGTCCACGCTCGCCACGCGCCACCGACCGCAATAGCCACTTATGCGCAACATGGCCGCCGCCGGCAAGGGTATTGTAGCAGGTAGTGGGAGCGCTGGAAAGCACCGCGGCCGAGCCAGCGGCGAGCGAGCGCACCGCCAATCGCGGTGCCGCGCTCCAGAATCCCGCACACAAGAATACATTGCCACCGCGATACGCCAGGAGTATACTCAACGCTGGCGATTTCGATGGCGTACCAGGAGGACTCACAGCGATGTCATCACACAAGAGGCGTAGCGCGGCCGCGGGACAGAGCGGTGGTGCGAGGCGCCCTAGCGCGCCGCAGAGTGGCGCGACTCGCCGGCCCCCCACCGGGCAAGCGGGTGGTCCTACAGAGATCAATGCGGCGCGCGCCGCCAGCTGGTCTGCACCTGGGTCCGCTACGGCGGTCGCCAGCCGGCCTACTGCCACGAAACCCGCTACCAGGTCCGCGCCAGCACGCACGGGCACGAGCGCGACGGTCAGGCGGGCGAATGTCGAGCAGCCGAACTATCGGTCGCGGATGAACCGCCACCTGCGGGTACGCCGACAGCGCACGCGGATCGCGGGAGCGATCGCGGCGGTGTTGGTGGTTGGCGCGCTGGGCTGGCTGCTGTTCACCCACCTGCCACACGGTGCGGCGAGCACCGCGAAACATGGCGTGGCTGCCGCCGTCAAGGGACCGCAAGCCACGCTGACGGCTGCCGCGGTCGCCGCGCATGCGACGCCGGTCGCGTGCCCGACCGTCAAAGTGCCCGGCCTCAATGGCACCCCCACGAATAGCGGCGGGCCGCCGGTCATCACGGGT
>DASYGC010000018.1:0-4838 GCA_036000225.1 Ktedonobacterales bacterium
TTGCGCCGCGTGCGCGCCAGGCCGAAGGCGTAGCGGAGAATGCGTTCGATTTCCGTTTCCGTATACGCCATCGTGTCCACCGCCGTGCGCGCTCCCGCCTCGCCACGCGTCTCGCTTGGCTGTCCATAGTAGAGGCCGCCGGTCAGCTCCCGCACCACCACCAAGTCAACTCCACGCAACACGTCACGCTTGATCGTCGCCGAGCTCAAAAGGGCGGTCATCGGGCGCACCGGTCGCAGATTCGCGAACAATTCGAGGTCCCGCCGCAACTTGAACAGCGCCTGCTCAGGTTGCGCCGATGCACTTGGGTCACCTACTCCTACACCGCCCACCGCACCAAAGAGCACCGCATCAACCTGCGCACATAGCGCCATCGTCGCATCTGAGATGGCGCCACCCTCGCTGACGATAGCTGCCTGACCCACCAGCGCCTCGGCAAAGGTAAACTGATGGCCGAACCGCTTTCCTATTGCCTTGAGGGTACGCACGGCCTCGGAGGTCACCTCAGGGCCGATCCCATCTCCACCGAGCACCGCAATCGTATACTTACCCACTGGCACTACCCCTCTCACAACCGTTTGATCGCACGCGACGACATCGGTGCCGACCTCACGTAGGCGGTCGCGGAACACTGAGGTCTCCATCGCCGCTTGCAAAGCATATCACGCGCGGGAAACCCCTTCCTGTTCACCACCGCGGTCTGGGCAGTGAGTACCCCGTAGGCCTGAATGGCGTAGGTCGGCACGCGTCCTGGCCCACGTAATACAATGCGATGCGGGCGATGTCTCGACCAGACTTTGTATTCGTACTCATCCCAGCGAACGCGCGGCTTGGGCGATCGTAGCTTGAGCTCACTCCACGTCTCGTCCACCACCCAAAGGAGAAAGTCCTTCATGGCCACTACCGCCGACTATGCCACCACTCTGGCCTCAACCCCATTTATCAACTGCCCTCTGACGGACTTCGCGACACTCGACAACCAACACGCTCAGCGGGACGCGATCCGCCAGGTTGCGGCCGAGCTTGGACGCACCTATCCCATCATCATTGGTGGCGAACGCATCCATACCGACGACACCTTCGATTCAACCAATCCCGCCAATCCCGACCAAATTGTCGCTCGCTTCGCGAAGGCCGGCGTGAGTGAGGCCAAGCGCGCCATCGAATGCGCCTGGCAGGCATTCCAGACCTGGCAATATACTCCCACCAGCCAGCGGGCCGCCTACGTGTTCGAAGCCGCTCGCCTCATGCGCGAGCGTCGTTTCTACTTCAATGCGCTCCAGATCTTCGAGGTTGGCAAGAGCTGGGTCGAGGCCGACGCCGATGTCGCCGAAGCCATCGACTTTCTGGACTTCTACGCGCGCGAGGCAATGCGCCTCGGTGGACCTCAACCGCTGGTTCACACGACGGGTGAAGAAAACGCCCTGTACTACATTCCCCTCGGCGTAGGGGTGATTATCCCGCCGTGGAATTTTCCCGGCGCCATCATGGCCGGGCTCACATCGTCAGCCCTGGTGGCCGGCAACACTGTTGTCCTCAAGCCCGCCAGTACCGCGGCACTCATTGCCGCGCGCTTTGTTGACCTGCTCGAAGAGGTTGGCGTACCGGCCGGTGTCGTCAATTTCCTCCCCGGTCCAGGTGGGACAATGGGTGACGCCCTGGTCGAACATCCGCTCACGCGCTTCGTCTCGTTCACTGGCTCGCGTGAGGTGGGGCTCCATATCAACGAGCTGGCGTCCAAGCCTCATCCCGGACAACGGTGGATCAAGCGCGCAATCCTGGAGATGGGGGGCAAAGACGCGGTCGTCGTCGATGAGACCGCCGATCTGGACGCCGCGGCAACCGCCATCGTCGCCTCCGCCTTTGGCTTTCAGGGACAGAAGTGTTCGGCCGGGTCGCGGGCCATCATCGTCGCATCCGTCTACGACGAGGTCATCAATCGTGTGGTTGAGCGTGCACGCAGCCTCAAGGTGGGTGATCCAACTGATCTTGCCAGTTATATGGGACCAGTGGTCGATGCCAGTGCATTCCGCAAGATTCGTGACTATATCGAAGTCGGCAAGTCTGAAGGAGAACTCTTGCTTGGGGGTGAAGCGCTCAGCCGACCAGGCTATTTCATTCCACCCACGATATTCGGTGACGTCCAACCCACCGCGCGCATTGCCCAGGAGGAGATTTTTGGTCCCGTTCTGGCGTGCATCAAGGCCAAAGACTTTGACGACGCACTGGCAATTGCCAATGGCACCGAATTCGGCTTGACCGGCGCCCTGTTCACTGCCGACCGCACACGCATCGCGCGGGCTCAGCACGAATTTCACGTGGGCAATTTGTACTTGAACCGCAAGTGCACGGGGGCCCTGGTCGGGGTACATCCCTTTGGTGGCTTCAACATGTCGGGTACCGATTCCAAGGCCGGCGGCCACGACTATTTGCTACTCTTCACCCAGGCCAAGGCGATCGCCGAAAAAATTGGGTAAGGGGACGGCTTATGAAGATCGTGACCGTCGATCAAATGCGTACGATCGAGCGGCGTGCTAGCGACGAACACGGCCTCACGTCACCGCTGCTGATGGAACGCGCCGGCCTCAGCGTCGCGGAACTGCTCCGTGCTCATCTAGGCGGCGACGTTGCCGGCGTTCGGGTCCTCGTGCTCGTCGGGCCGGGCAACAATGGCGGTGATGGGCGGGTTGCGGCCCGTCTGCTAGCGCAGTGGGGAGCCGCCACGACCCTTTTTATCTGGAAGGACCGTCGCTTAGAAACGGGATCGCCATCCCAGGCGGCTACCGCGGACCAAGCCGCCGTGCTCGACGCGATCCACCATGCCGATGTTGTGCTTGATGCGCTGCTGGGCACCGGCCATGCGCGCCCACTCGACTCGTCGCTACGCGAGCTGCTCGCCGCGGTCACGTCTGAACGCAGGACGCGCCCGGCCATGCTCGTCGCCGCGCTCGACCTACCGACAGGTATCAACGCCGACACGGGCGAGGTGGATCCCGGCACACTGCACTGTGATCTCACCATTACCCTGGCGTTTCCGAAAGTGGGTATGCTGTTGTTTCCAGGCGCCGCATACATCGGGGAGATGGAGATCGGCAGCATCGGTCTGCCTTCCGGACTGGCCGACCAGATCACGTGCGATCTCTTAGATGCTGACCAGATTCGCCAGTTGCTGCCACCACGACCATTGGACAGCAACAAAGGGACGTTCGGCAAGGTCATGGTGTTGGCCGGTTCGTTGCCGTTCCCCGGCTCGGCTTTTCTGGCCGCCAGCGCCGCGAGCCGGGTCGGCGCCGGGCTCGTGACGGTGGCTACGACTCCTGATCTGGCGCCGATCTATGCGGTGAAGCTCTCCGAAGCGACGTTCCACCTGCTTCCGCGCGCGGACACCTCCCCAGAGGAGCGCGCGCGCGCGCTGATCGAGGGTCTCAGGGGATATTCAGCATTACTGGTCGGCCCCGGACTCGGTCAAGCCGACACGACCCATCAAATGGTGCTCGCGGTGTTCGCGGGACTGCGATCCATGCCCGACGCCCAGCGACCTCAGCTCATCGTTGACGCCGACGGGCTGAATATCCTCGCGACAGTCGAGCGATGGTGGGAGTTGCTGCCGCCGCGCACAGTGCTCACTCCGCATCCCGGCGAGATGAGTCGCTTGCGTGGTGGGGCGCGTGTCTCAGGCGGCTACGCGGATCGTCTTGAAATCGCCCTCCATTCCGCGGCAGCGTGGCAACATGTTGTCGTGCTCAAAGGCGCCTGCACCCTTGTGGCCGATCCTGGCGGCCACCTGGCGATCAACTGGCCGCCGAATCCAGCGCTGGCGACCGCGGGCACGGGGGATGTCCTCGCCGGGACCGTCGCGGGACTGCTGGCGCAGCATGTCGTAGCAGAATCAGCGGCACGCGCCGCGGTATATCTCCATGCTCGCGCTGGCCTGAATGTCAGTCAGCGAATGGGCACGGCTGGTCTCGTGGCCAGCGACCTGCTCTCAGAGATTCCCATCGCGCTTCGCGACACGCGTGACGGATAATTGTCACATACGCTATACTGCGTGAAGTAACGAGCTACGCACTCGCTTCCTGGCTGTTCCCAGCAGCTTGTCGAGCTTCGCGGACACCTGACATCGGAGGCGGACAGCATGGCCTATCTGCAAATCGCGACGCAAGATGGCCTCCAACGCGTGCCGCTCGATCATGACCACCTGCGCATTGGGCGCCTCTCTTCGAACGACATCATTCTGCCGTATCAGCAAATCTCGCGTGAACATGCTGAAATACAGCAGAGCGCGGGAAGTTGGTGGATTACCGATCTCGATAGCACCAATGGACTTCAGATCAATGGACGCCGGATCGACCGCCATCCGCTGCAACCTGGCGAGCGCGTTCAACTGGCCCCCGGTATCATGGTCTGGCTTATGTCCGATGAAGATGACCTCACTGCCCTGGCCACCACCCAGATGCACACTCCCGACCAGTCGGACCGGGGGGCCCAGCAGTCCGGCCCACGTGGCGCGAAGCACTCGAATCCCGCTGCGCCGCTGCGGCTCCAGCTCAACTTGCCAATCAGGCGGGAACCTCCGGGAGGGCAGGCGGTGGCGATTCCGGCAGATCATGCTGGCCCGTGGGCTCCCCCCCCGCTCGCCACCACCTGGCATGGCGATGGAGCGCGATTTTCGGAACCTGGCGAGCCGCGTCGCTTCTCCGAACGCCCGGAATCGCCAGCCATGGATTCGACTCAGGCCGACTCCCCCACGAGCGATCTTTTTCGCCGAAGGCGCTCCCGCTCATCTGACCCGCTGCCACTCGCGGCGCACGGCCCACCACTTTGGATATTTCAAGGAG
>DASYGC010000019.1:0-6730 GCA_036000225.1 Ktedonobacterales bacterium
GGCGGCCCAGCGCTCCCAGTAGGCCTGGGTGGCGAGGAGCTCGGGCTGCCAGTCGCCGATCAACGACACCCGCAGCGCTTCGGCCTCGGCCGCATCGCCGGCCCAACCGAGCACGAGGGTCATGGTCTCGCCGGCCCGCAGTGAGCGCACCGAGACCCAGGGACCACTGGGGCCGTCCTGTTCCACGCGGGCGCACCATGCGCCGGGATCGCCCGCCAGCACGACCACGCCCTGGCCACCGGTGATCATCAGGCCCGTCAGGCTCGCGACCGCGACCGGGCGCGCGCGGGCATAGTCAGGAGCGACGTTGAGCCGCACGGCAAAGCGACAGCTATCGGTCAGCGCTTCGATGCGGCGAACGATGCAGGGAGCGGGCAGGGCGTTGGCCTGCCCGCGCAGATGCGCGGTGGGCATGAAGTCGGTGACCCGCAGGCTGCCGGTCGAGAGGGCGATATCAGTTTCGACGATGGCGCTCTGGGGCACATAGCGCTGGCCCAATGGGGCGGGCGCGGTGTCGCCATCGGGCTCGGTCAGCGCGAAATAGCCGCCACTCCGGGTTCCGATCAGACGTGAAAGCACGGCCTCGGAGTCGAAATGCGGCAGGCAGAGCCAGTCAATCGACGCGTCGCTCGCCACCAGCGCGGCGGTGCGACAATCGCCGATCAGGCTATAATCGCCGATTGGCTGGTACCCACGGGAAGCCGACGCAAATGCAGAAGCGGACGCCGCTGGATGTGAAAACGTGATCATGATGCCTCGATGATGGTACCGCTAGAAGAATGCCTCTACACAGTAATACGTTGCGTGGGGTCGCCTGGTATCATGCCAGAATCCGGGCGCCACGCGAGGTGCGAAGTGCGCACGGACCCGGTGTGTGATAACCACCGGAGCATGCTTGCTGGAGTGTGTTGCGAGGGGGGAACCGCCGCATCATGCGAACACGTTCGGACCCTGGGATTCCCACGGATTTCCCGTCCTCCGCCCCTCTACCCATTCCCCTCTTGTAGAGTGTAACGAATGGCTCGCGCGATCATCACATGGGGTCCCAGGACTCAGGAATCTGGCTGAAGGGGCAGCAGGAGCGTAAAGGTGCTGCCCTTGCCGGGCTGGCTGCGCACGGTGATGGTGCCGCCGATGGATTCCGCGATCCAGCGCGCGATGGCCAGGCCCAGGCCGCTGCCGCTGACGACATGCGCGCGGGCGCGGGCGCGGTCGCTGCGATAGAACCGCTCGAAGATGTGTGGCATCGCGTCCGCGGGAATGCCGATGCCGGTATCGGTGACACTCAAGGCGGCGCGGTCCCCACGGCGTTCGACCGAGAGGAAGATCTGGCCGCCGGCGGGCGTGTATTTGGTGGCATTGTCGAGAAAAATGAGGGTGAGTTGGCGAATGCGACCGGGATCGGCGATGACGGTGACGGGCTCCAGCCGATCGACGGCGAGCAGCAGGTCGAGGTGGCGGGCATGCGCCTGCGCGCGGGCATGGCGAAAGACCTTCATCACCAGTTGATCCAACTCCACCGGTTCGCGCCGTCCGCGGATCTGCTCCTCGATCCAGGGTTCGCTCGAACCGCCGCCTTCTCTGGCGGCCGCATCCGCGCGCGCCAGCAGGAGGAGGTCGTTGATCAGGTCGGCCATACTCTCGGCCTCCGTATAGGCATCGCGCAGCATGGCGGTACGCTCGGCCAGCGACGGGTTGTGCGGCGACTGGCGCTGGCTCAAGAGCAGTTCGAGGGTACCTTTGATATTGGTAATCGGGGTGCGCAACTCGTGGGAGGCATCGGCCACGAACTGGCGCTGGGTCGTGGTGACACGCTCGATCGCATCGAGCATGTCGTTGAACGTGGCGGCCAGGGTGCCCACTTCGTCGCGTGGTCCGGCGTATGGAATCCGCAGGCCCAGACCGGCGCCCTGAGCATTGTTGGCAATGGCGCGGGCGGTGTGGGTCACGGTGGCCAGCGGGCGCAGGCTGCGTTTGGCGATGAACCAGCCGCCCAGCGAGACGAGGATCAAGCAGGCAAGATCGCCGAAGATCAGCAGGCGGCTCAGGGTGGCCAGGGTGCCGCTGACGCCATCGAGCGAGCGTGCGACGAGCACCACGCCGACGATGTGGGAGGCGCTCGTGTCCGGGGGCGCCGTGGTCGCGCTGGCGCTGGCACTGGCGGTGGCAGACGTGGAACGCGCCGCCGTTGTGCCCGTGACGCTGGCCGCGCCGCTGGCGGGCAGGACGATGGGCTCGACGTAGATCTCCAGCAGGGAGGCGCCAGCGCGCGTGGTGTAGGCATCGCCGGGCGCGCCACGCAGCACGGCGGTGACGAGGGGGTTGTCGAGCGGGAGGCTGACGCCGTTCAGCGCGGGGGCGAAGTATTGCGGCTTGCCCTGGCTATTGAGCACCTCGAAGCCGATGTCGAGCTGCCCCAACGCCTGCGAGGCGCTCAGGGCAAGTTGTTTCTGAATGGCGGCGCTGGTGGCGGCATCGGGGGTGGGCACGGGCGTGACGGCGATAGTGGCGCTCGCGACGGGGGTTGCCGAGTGCGGTGAACTGGTCGAGGTGGCACGCGGCGCCGTCGGCGTGGGCACCACGGGCATGCTCTCCGGCGCGCGTTGTTGCGCGCGTTGCAAGGCGACGGCGATGGCACCCGCGCGGTCCTGAATATCCGTATGAATCGCCGACATGAGCTGCAATTGCACCGCGGTATACATCAGCACACTGAACCCCAGTAAGGTCGCGCAGAGAAAGGCGGTATACCAGAGCGTGAGGCGCTGGCGCAGGGTCACGCGATCGCGCGCCTGTCGCCACAGACGCCGCGCGGGCTCGACGGCGGACTGGGGCTGCGCGTCGGGCGCATAGTCGCGCGGTTGGTCGAGTGAGGTGTGCTTCATGACCGCTCTCCGCGGGGGCGGTTTGGGGCGTGGGGGGCCGTCCAGAGATCAGTCTTCGGCCTGCTCGCGCAGAATGTAGCCCGCTCCGCGCACGGTATGGACCAGCCGCGGCTCGCCGCCGGCCTCGAGCTTGCCCCGCAGATAGCCGATGTAGACTTCCAGTACGTTGGATTGTCCCTCAAAATCGTATCCCCAGACACGTTCAAGAATGATCTCACGCGTGAGCACCTGGCGCGGTCGGCGCATGAAGAGAGCCAGCAACTCATATTCGGTGGTGGACAGATGGATCGTGCGCCCGGCGCGATGGGCTTCGCGGGCGCCGGTATCCAGCTCCAGATCGGCGTAGCGCAGCACCTCGGGCTGCTCGGCATTCGAGCGGCGTAGCAGCGCACGCACGCGCGCGAGCAGTTCCTCATTTTCGAAGGGCTTGACCAGATAATCATCGGCGCCGGTATCCAGGCCCTCGACGCGATCGGCCACCGTATCCCGGGCGGTCAGCAGCAAGATCGGCACCTGGTCGCCGGCAGCGCGCAACCGGCGGCAGACTTCCAGGCCATCCATCCCGGGCAGCATCACATCCAGGATGACGAGATCGGGCGGATGTTCATGCACCTTTTGCAAGGCTTCGTCGCCGCGCAAGGCCACCTCCACGCGATACCCATCGTAGGCGAGGGTGCGCCGCAACAAGACCGTCAGACGCTCGTCGTCATCAACGACCAGGATATCCGCTTTCATGGATGAGGCCTCCACCGGGCGGCCAGGCACCTGGCCGCTGAGGCAAGCTGGCGGGTGAACGGCAACTAACGATCGTGCGACGGGACGAACCGTGCCACGATCCTGGCGCACATGTCACCTATACCACACTTTGTCGCGGCAGCATCCGTGCCATAGGCCAGACGTGCGCCACCGCGGTACTTGGTCGCGGTGGCGCGAACGCGGCGAGCATTCAGCTCGCCGCGTTCGGTGAAGGTGCGCGCCGCGCGGTACAGACGGGTACGCGCGGCGCGGATGCCAGTGCGTGAGGCGCTCACACCGGAGGAGTGAGCTGCCGCCGCTGGGTGATCCAGATCAGGCGTACGATGCCCCAGGCCAGCAAGGCGTACACGAGGATAGCCAGCAATGCCGCGAGATCCAGCACACTCCCGTTGGACTGAGCATTGGGGAACACGCCCTGAAACAGTCCGACCAACGGATTGGTCACGTCGTAGACCAAGCTGGAAAAACCAGCGCTCGGGTTGGCGGCCAGCAGCTTGAGGACCAAGCGAATGACCAGCAGCGCCTCGATGATGCCGAGCACCAGATACACGATGCGTGTCGCGCGATAGGCCGGTGAAACCCCGGTGCGCGTGATGACGGGATCGCGATACCCCACGGGTTCGCGGTTGACCAGCGCGGGATCTCGGTAATCGGCTGGCTGGCGGCCAACTGGGACGGGATCGCGGTAATCGGCTGGGACGGGATCGCGATAGTCGGCTGGTTGAGTCGGTGACATGGGTTCGGTGGGATATTCGCTCGAACGCGGCGGAACGGATCGTCCGGGTTCCATGACATAGTCCTCCTTCTTCTTGTGCGGTCCGCGCTGACGCGCCACACACGTGTGGCGGGCGAACCGGTGGCTCACCATGGCGGCGACCGCAAGAAACAGACGAGCAGGAACCGCTCACAAGGCGAGCCGCTTATCAGGGCATGCACAATGCGTGCCATGCCCCAGTTGCCACCGTATAGACGCGGATTGCGTGTCCGATGGTTGGCCTCAACCCTCGACTGGGGGCCGCGTGGCTGGCACGAAAGTTGCCGCGCTCGCGTGAGTGTAGCGGAGACGCGGCGCCACCCGAGCGTCGGCTGCCGCTGCCCAATGCGTCAGCGCCGCTGGGTGAGGAACACGATGAGAAAGGAACCTGAGCAATGGCCAGCGATGCCACCTGGAAACCGTATTCCGCACAGGGCGAGTTGAGTACGCGCGAACGCGATGAGTTGCCCGCGAGTGTCTACGCCTTTCCCAAGCAACGCAAGGAGCCGCTGACCGACGCGGCGCACGTGCGCAACGCCCTGGCGCGTTTCGATCAGGTCGAGGGTGTATCCGATGCCGATCGCGAGCTTGCCTTTGCCAACATCGAGAAGGCGGCGAAGCATTTTGATGTCGAGATGACCGCGCACAGCTGGCGTGAGCTGATGAGCTAGCTGGCGTTATCCGCGCCCTGGCTGATCTCGTACAGGAACCATTTGCGCCGTTCGGTCTGATCCAGGATCTCCTGCAGCAGATTGGCGGTCACCGAGTCGCGATTGGACTCGCAGGCGTCAATCGCCGCGCGCTGCGCCTGGGCGATGCGCGCGTTATCGGCGAGCAACCGGCGTATCATCTCGGCGGGCGCGACCAACTCCTCCTCGTCGTCGGCGATGGTCTGCAGGCGACTGATGTGGCCGATGCTGCGCAGGGTGGTGCCACCGACGCGACGCACGCGCTCGGCAAGTGGGTCAATGCTGGCGAAGATGGCTTCGGCCTGTTCATCGAACAAGAGATGGTAGTCGCGGAAGTGCGACCCAAACAGGTGCCAGTGATAGTTCTTGGTCTTGAGGTAGAGCGCGAAGGCATCGGCGATCAGCGGATTGACGGCCTCGACGACGGCGCGCGCTTCGTCGGGCAGCAGGTCGGTGGGGGTCGCGAGCGGTTTGGGCGCGGGATAGCTGGGCAATGGCGCGTGGCGGCCATCGGTGCCGTGTGGCGTGTGGGTCGCGGATGTTGAACTGCTGCTAGTTCCGGTCATGTGATCACCCCTTGTCGTCATCTTCTCGACTTCGTCCGGTATGCATGGCACAGCAGCCCCCGCCTGGGGGCTTATGCCATGAGACGACGAGATGCGCACAGATCATGCCAGGGCGGGCCGATGCCCCCGGGTGTTGGGGGCGTGCGGAAGAAGGGGGCCACTCACGCGCGCCCGGCACGCGCCGCCGCGCGGTCGACCGCGGCGAGCAGGTGGTCGATCTCGAAGGGTTTGTAGACGACTTCCACCGCGAGCGATTCCAGCAGGGCAGTCTGGGGGATTACCAGGCTGGGGGTTGAGGCGGTGGTTAGAATGTAGCCGTGGCGCGATCCCAGCGCGGGGTCTTGCGCGGCGGTACGCAAGAGGCTATCGCCGCTCTCGGCCCCCAGCAACAGATCAACGAGAACGACCCATGACGTGGGCGCGGCACGTAACAGGTCGATGGCGGCGGGGGCGTTGATGGCCTCGCTCACCTGGTGGCCGGCATCTTCGAGCATCAGCCGGAGCACTTCACGCGTGGGAGTGTCGTCTTCGACGACGAGCACCTGGGCCATTTGCTCCTCCTGATCCGCCGGCGGGGCAACGCGTACTGCCTGGGAGGCCACACTATCCCGCCTGGTGACACGCGAAGGTCATGTATAGTATCTCACTGGTCACCAAATCGCGGCAAGCCCCTTGCGGAGTGTGCCCGCACAGTCGGGCGGGTGTGTCCTCTGCGCCTGGCCACCGCGATCGCGCTGGTACGGATTGTGCCACGCTTGCGCTAGAGCGTATGCCGCTGACACGCTACAAGCGGCAGCGCGGCGTTCAGTTGGAGGTGCGCACCGCCCAGCGCGACGCTGGTCTACTTCGCCGATCGAACCAGTGTGGTGGCGCTCGCGCGGCGCTACCGGGAGGATACCATGCAAGCGTCAGCACACGAACGGCCCGGCTCATCTGGGCGACCTCAGCATGCGCAGACGACCGAGCAGGTCACCGAGCAGATCAGGCCGGCAACCGGCCAGCACAGCCGTGGCCATGGCCTGTTGGCGCGGCTTGGGTTGGATGCGAACGAGCTCAAGGCCTGGTGGACCAAGATCAATAACG
>DASYGC010000020.1:0-1503 GCA_036000225.1 Ktedonobacterales bacterium
CCGCGGTGATCGACCGGATCGAACGCGAGCTCGCCGCGGCGGACGTTGTCCCACTGGGCTGGTATGACGTCTTGCTGGCGCTGGCTGAGGCGCCCGATCACCGGCTGCGTCTGCACGAGTTGGCCCGCGCGGTGGTCCTCAGCCGCAGTGGACTCAGCCGACTGGTAGATCGCATCGAGGCGGCGGGCTTCTTACGCCGCGAACGCGCGACCGCCGACCGGCGCGGCGCCTTCGCCGTACTCACCGATGCGGGACTCGCGGCCTTGCGTGCAGCCTGGCCAGTCTATGCCCAGGGCATCACGCGACACTTCGCGCGCTACCTTGGCGCCGGCGAGGCCCACACGCTTACCACCCTCTTCGCGCGCATCCTGGCCGCCGCCCGCGCGCCACAGCCAGCCGAGTAGCCGCTGCCACCACGGCATACCACGCCATACCACGCCATGCCACGCCAATTGCTCTCTCCCGCATCGGGATTGCCACGCGACGCGGCGCCTGAGCATCAGCCAGCGGTACCAGTCGGTCGGAATATCGCAACGCGAGTGGCACGGGTTGTGCGATAGCGCACTATGGCGTAACACGCGCAATCACCCACCGCCCGCTGCCTCAGCGGCGTGAGCATGGTGGCTGGCGGGAGCGCCCGACGAACCGCCGCGCGCCCTTCCGGACCCCGCGGTCCCGAAGGCGTACGATCGTGCGCCCCGAGAGGATAACGCGGGTCCGAGGGCTCACAAGCCTCTGCCTCGGCAAAAGAACAAGACTAGCGCGCGTACGGCGGTGCGCCCGCTGGATGACGGCAGGACTAGGGGAGACTGATGGCACAGACAACGGCTGACCTGCTCATCGAACGCCTCAGCGCCTGGGGCGTTGACACCATTTTTGGCTTTCCCGGCGACGGGATCAACGGCATCTTCGAGGCGCTGCGCACGCGCCAGGACACGATGCGCTTTATCCAGGTGCGCCATGAGGAAGCGGCGGCCTTCGCCGCCTGCGGCTATGCCAAGTTCACCGGACGCCTCGGCGTCTGTCTGGCCACATCGGGACCCGGTGGGGTCCATCTGCTCAATGGCCTGTATGACGCCAAGTGCGATCAACAGCCGGTGCTGGCCATCACGGGCCATACCTTTCACGATCTGATCGGCACCCACTATCAGCAGGATGTCGATCTCGACAAACTATATATGGATGTCGCGGTCTACAATGAGCGGGTAATGGGGCCGGCGCACGTCGTCAATGTGCTCGACGAGGCCATCAAGAGCGCGTTGCGCTTGCGCGGCGTGGCGCACATCACCATCCCCAAGGACATCCAGGAGTGGACGCTCGCCGATGGCGAGCGATCTGGGGCCAATATCCCCCAGCACAGTGCCGATCTCTACGCCCCCACCTATCCGCTGCCGCCGCGCGACCAGCTCCAGCAGGCCGCCGACCTCATCAACGCCGGCTCACGCGTGGCGATCCTGGCCGGACGTGGTTGCCTGGGTGCACGCGACGAAGTGCTGCGCCTGG
>DASYGC010000021.1:0-3055 GCA_036000225.1 Ktedonobacterales bacterium
ACCCCGCCAGCTCGCTATCCCTGTGGGGGCTGCGGCGACGCGCGAGGCGCAGGCCGACGCCGCCATCACCGCCGACAATTATCGGCATTTCGGCGAGCCGGTCTATGAATATGACATGGGGCAGGGGATCGAGGATGGCTATCTGGCCGCCTGCGAGATCGTGCGGCGCGACATCTTCCTGGAGCGCCACGACGCCGATGAGCGGGTGGACGGGGTTTCGCAGCGCGACCTCTGGGATAAGCAGTTCATCAATGCGCGCACGGGCCAGCCGCTGACCATCGAAGACGCCCGCGCGCAGTACGTCGCCTCGACCTTCGAGGATAAGCTGCTGCTGCCGGAGCGCGTGGAGGCGATGTGCCGCGATCTCTTTGACCAGTTGCGCGATAGCGGCGGGCCGGAGCAGAAGACGATCATCTTCTGCGCGCGCGATGAGCACGCCGACCGCGTAGCCGCCGCCATGAACAATCTCTACGCGGCGTGGTGTGCGGCCAATGGCCGCAGGCGCGCGGAGCCATACGCCTTCAAGTGTACGGCGGCGGGCCACGGCAGCGACAGCCTGCCCGATCTGCGCGGGGCGGCACGGCATCATTTCATCGCCACGACAGTCGATCTGCTGACGACGGGGGTGGATGTGCCATCGGTGCGCAATATCGTGTTCTTCAAATACGTGAAGTCGCCGATCAGCTTCTATCAGATGGTGGGGCGCGGCACGCGGCTGGACCCGGCGAGCGGCAAGTTGATGTTCCGCGTGTATGACTACACCAATGCGACGCGCCTGTTTGGCGAGGATTTCCTGACACGCCTGCGCGCGCCCAAACGCGAGGCGGCAGCGGAGGAGGACAGCGAGCGGCCAGAGCGTGAGCGCGAGCCGATCATCGTGGCGGAGGGGTTCACGGTGCGGGTCGACCCTGCGGGTCGCCTGATCGTGGCGTCGGTGGATGGGGTGGCGCGGCCAATCCTGGTGGAGGATTACAAGCGCGAGCTGGCGCAGCGCCTGCTGGCCGAGGCGCCGACACTGGCGGAGTTTCGCCAGCTCTGGGTGGCGCCGACAGAGCGGCAGCGGCTGCTGGCCGCGCTGCCCGATGGCGGACGCATGGTGGAGGCGCTGCGCCAGCTCGATGGCCTGCGCGACTGCGACCTCTACGATGTGCTGGCCGATTTGGCCTATGAGCTGGCCCCACGCACGCGCGTGGAGCGCGCCGATGAGTTCACGACGCGCGATGGCGCCTGGCTGGCGAGCCTGCCGGGCGAGACGGCGGCGGTGATCCGCGCGCTGGCGGCGCAGTTCGCGCTGGACGGCACGGAGGCGCTGGAAAGCCCGCGCCTCTTCGACACGCCAGAGGTGGCGCGCGCGGGTGGGCTGCCTGCGCTGGCCCACGGCGGCGCGCCTGCTGAGCTGCTGCGCGAGACGAAGGAGAGGATCTTTGCCGCCTAGAAAATGACCACCCCGGCTACCTCGCGTGGAGGAGAGCCCCTTTGGGCTCTTATCACCAGGGTGGGACCTTTGCACCGATCACACTATACCATCGCCGCCGATACAGCAAGAAAGCGCACGCCGCCATGCCCGACCCCGACGCCACCGCCGCGCTGACCACCACTACGACCGCCGCCGATGCGCCGCGCCCCCTGCCCGACGGCTGGCGCTGGGCGCGGTTGGGAGATGTATGCGAAACACAAAGCGGAGGCACCCCCGTTAGGGGCCACTCGGAGTATTATGGTGGCAACATTGCTTGGGCGAAGATTGAGGATTTAACCCAATCAGGGATGTACATCGAGTCTACAGCAGAGCGCATCACAATAAATGGATTGGAAAACTCAAGCGCTAGGTTGCTGCCGCCAGGAACAGTCTTGCTTGCGATGTACGGTTCGATTGGAACGGCATCCATTACACGATGCTCAATGACGACTAATCAGGCGATCATTGGCTGCAAATGCTCTGAGGAACTGCTGCCGGAGATACTCTGGTACTGGCTAGCGCGCACGAAAGGCACGCTGGTTGCTCAGGGAAGGGGCGGAACACAATCAAATCTCAATGCCGAAATCGTCAGGAATATCCTCATCCCCCTGCCCCCTCTCGCCGAGCAGCGCCGCATCGCCACCATCCTCGCTGCGCGCATGGCGGCTTTGCGCGAACTGGGGGCACGACCGGCAAAAGCTACCTCGTTCTGAATCCGCCGCGCGCTGTTTTCGCTTCCTATCTGATCCGAATCAGGCCAGGATCAAGAATTAATCCGCAGTACCTGTATCTGTTCTTTCTAAGCGATGGTTATTGGGATCAGATACGCGCAAGCGCCAGGGGAGGCGCTCAGCCAAACGTTAACGCGACGCTGCTTGGCGAGATTTGCTTGCCACTTCCTGAAATTGCCGTTCAGCAGCGCATCGCCGCTGGGCTCGACGCGCGCATGGCGGAGATCGCGCGGCTGCGGGCTGGTATCGCGGGGGAGCTGGAGACGATCAACGCGCTGCCCGCCGCGCTGTTGCGGCAGGCGTTCAACGGGGAGCTGTGAGGATGGCGAGTAACAACGCGACGCCGACGATGTGGGGCATCCATGCGGGTGAG
Source organism: Ktedonobacterales bacterium (assembly GCA_036000225.1). GTDB lineage: Bacteria > Chloroflexota > Ktedonobacteria > Ktedonobacterales > JADMIN01 > DASYGC01. The sequence continues at coordinate 2,561 of DASYGC010000021.1, forward strand.
CTTGGGCAGGCAAACGCGCTCTTTCTGGAGTAAGGCTATGTGGCGCTTGGCTGGCATGAGATGTCTGACCTGAGCCAGATACCGAATGACCAGGAAGCCTTCAAGGCGCGCGTCTCGCAGGTATATCCCAACATCAAACCCGGCGCGGTTCCCAACTTCGCAGGGCAATTGCGCCGCTTCACCTATGAGATGAAGGCGGGTGATCTGGTCGTCTATCCCTCCAAGCAAGACCGCCAGATTCATATTGGGCGCGTGACGGGCGATTATCAGTACAACCCTGGCCTCAACGCCGAGTATCCGCACATGCGCCGCGCAACCTGGCTCAAGGCCGTGTCGCGCTTGAAATTCTCGCAGGGCGCGCTCTATGAAATTGGCGCCGCGATGACCTTCTTCCAGGTCAAGAACTACGCTGACGAGTACGCTACCGTCCTGACTAGCAGCAAACCTGCGCCAGTCGTGCCCGCCATCGAGGATGAAACGGTTCCCCAGGTGACG
>DASYGC010000022.1:0-3805 GCA_036000225.1 Ktedonobacterales bacterium
AGGCGCGCCGGGAAAGGACAAAACGCGATGTGGAAAGTCGTTGGAGTGCTGTTGGCCGCCGGAGCGGTGATGCTGTTCCTGGTGGAGTTGCCCGATATCAAGCGCTACCTGCGCATCAGCAGTATGTAATCGCGACTGGTGCGGTGCCAGGAAGCGAGGCCAGCGATGCATGAGCTTGCCATTGCCCAGAGTCTGGTCGACGCCGTCGCCATACGGGCGGCTGAATGCCAGGCGACCCACGTCAAGGAGGTGCGGCTGCGCATCGGTGAGGCCAGTGGCGTCGTTGCCAGCTCGCTGAAGTACTGCTTCGAGATGCTGGCGAGCCTCGATCCCGTGCTGGCGGGGGCGGGACTGTCGATCGAGACGGTGCCACACCGCGCGCGATGTGGGGCCTGCGCGGCGACGTTCGCGGTGGAGAACTTTGTCGCCCGCTGCCCCCTCTGTGGGGAGTGGAGCGCGGAGGTGGTATCGGGCACTGAACTGCGCATTCTCGATATGCGGATCGAAACCAGCGCCCAGGCGGAACCCGATACTCCGCGGACGGTGCCCTCCGCGCAGGCGGGCTTCGCGAGCAAAGCATCGGACCGCTCTTAGATCGCGGTGTCGCGGTGTCGTGGCGGTCCAGCGGGATGGGAGGTGCGGCGAGAGATGCCTACGGTCACGATTGCGCGGAACATTCTGGCCGCGAACGACACCGCCGCCGAGGAGATCGCCCGGCGGCTGGCGGCGCATGGTCTGCGCGCGCTGAACCTGATGAGCGCGCCGGGCGCCGGCAAGACCACGCTGCTCGAACGCACCATCGCCCAACTGGCCGGCACGCTGACCATCGGGGTCATCGAGGGCGATATCGAGACCAGCGCCGATGCCGAGCGCATCGAGGCGGCCGGCGCGCCGACCGTGCAGATCAACACGCGCGGCGCCTGTCACCTGGAAGCGCACATGATCGGCGACGCGCTCGACACCCTCGCGCTAGCCGACCTCGACCTGCTCATCATCGAAAACATCGGCAACCTGGTGTGTCCCGCCGCGTGGAACCTGGGGGAAGATACACGCGTCGTCATGGTCAGCACCACCGAAGGCGATGACAAGCCCGCGAAATATCCACAGATGTTCGCATCGGCGCAGGTCATGCTCGTGAACAAACTCGATCTGTTGTCCTACGTGGACTACGATCTCGCCAGAGTACGGCGCGAGGCGCTGGCCGTCAATCCGCGGCTGCGCATCTTCGAGCTGAGCTGTCGCACCGGCGAGGGTCTCGACGCCTGGTGCGCGTGGCTCACCGCGTTCGCCCAGGGCGCGCCGGCCATGAAGGAGGACAAGCACCGATGAACAGCGATCCTCGCACGCCTGATCCCAGCGCTGTCCCTACGACCGGTTGGCGCAGTGTAGCCCCCCCGCGTCGGGGGGCAGGGGAGTCGGCGCGCCCGCCGGGCAATCCACGCGTTGGCTACTACTTCGCCGTGCTCAACGCGATCATCAGCGGCGTGGCGATCTACGTGAACAGCATCGGCGTCAAGTTGTTCGCCGATTCGACGCTGTACACCGCCCTCAAGAACGCGGTGGTCGGCATCGCCGTGCTGCTCCCCCTGATCGTGCTGGCCGACAGTCGCCGTGAGTTGCGCGGCCTGCGCGCCAAAGAGTGGGGCCTGCTGGCGGTCGTCGCCCTGATCGGCGGCAGCGTGGCCTATGCGCTCGATTTTCGCGGCTTGCAGCTCAGCACCGCGGTGACGGCCGCGCTGATCGATCACGTGCAGTTCCTCTTCGTCGCCGTGTTCGCGGCGATCTTGCTGCGCGAACGCTTCGGGCCGTGGATCTGGTTGGCGTTGGTGGTCCTGTTCCTGGGGCTGTCGCTGGGGATCTCGGTGAATGCGGTGCGCTGGGATACGGGAGTGATCTTCCTTGGCGCCGCGACGCTGCTGTTCGCGCTGGACTTTGTGGTCATCAAGTATCTCCTGCGCAGCGTCTCGATGCTGACGGTGATGCTCTTCAAGATGAGCCTGGGGGCGGCCTTGCTGCTGGCATATCTGGCGGTGCTCGGGCGGTTGGGCGCCATCCGCCACCTCAGCGGGACGCAGTGGGGTTTCGTGCTGGTGACGGGGCTGATCTTGCTGGCCTTCACCATCACCTCGATCGCGGGCCTGCGCCATGCTTCGGCCACCGCCGTGATCGCCATTGGCGCTGGCTCACCAATCATCACCACCCTGCTGGTGCTGTTCGCGCGGCATACGCCTCTCGACCCAGCGAAACTGTTCGGACTGGGCTTGATTCTGGCAGCGCTGTTGGTGATCTTCACCTTCGGACGCCGCCAGGAGATCCGGCGCTCACAGGCCCAAGCAGAAAACATGGCCCTCATGACCGGCCAAGGATTTCACGCATGATTGACCATTCCACGCCTCATAATGACCGGTCGAGGAACTTTCAAGACCGGGCGGGGACCCACCCTCCGGTGGCCACGACTACGGCCAACCCGCGTCACACGGTCAACGGCGCGCTGCTGTTCGGCCGCTACGCGTTTGGACCAAACCGGCTGGGCTACTGTGGTCCCGACGATCACCAGTCGCTCTTCGAGTACGTCACCCGCGGCACGACGGACGACGGTCTGGCGCAGTTGGAACGCCGCTTCGATGGCGCATATCCCTATCTGCGCCTGATTGCCCAGGCCAACGGCATTGCCGACCCCTTCGATCGGCGCGTGGTCGAAGCTTACTGGATTGGCAATCAGTACCTGGAGAAAGTGGCGGCGTCGCCCTTCTACGAATCGCTGGGCGCGCGCTTTCGCGACCGTATGGATGCGCGGACCTTCAGCTGGCTGGCGAGCAAGCTGGAACTGGGGGCGCGTCCACACCACAACTTCCATGTGTTCGAGGTCTATCTGCGTGCGGGCCTGATGCGCGATGCGCGCGCCACCATCGGGCTGGAGCGCATGGATGCCTGTCGTATCAGCTGGGGTCGCGTCGCGGAGGTCGCGGGGGCGGAGTTGGTGGTCGAGCGGCCGTCCCTCGCGCTGCGGGAGGGCAAATTGGCGTTGACGGAACCGGAGGTGAAGCGCTACACCCGGCAGATCGATGGGCGCGGCTTTGCGGACGACGCCCAGCCGGGCGACTACGTGGCGGTGCATTGGAACTGGGTGTGCGAAGTGCTGGATGGCCGGTCGTTGCGGCGGCTTATCAGCAACACACGCCGCTATCTGGAGCTGGCCAACCAGACGCTATAATGTGTTGCGAGCCGCGGGGAGTTTTGCGGATGAGGAGGCATCTATGTGTCTTGGCATTCCTGGCCAGATCGTGGAAATCACCGATGCGGCCAACCAGTTGGCCGCCGTCATGGTATCGGGCGCCAGGCGCACGGTGAATATCGGGTTGCTCCCGGGGGACGCGGTCGCGCCAGGCAGTTGGGTGCTAGTCCATGCTGGCTTCGCGCTGGACGCCATCGACGAACACGAGGCGCGCGCAACGCTGGCGCTGCTCCAGGAAATGAGCGATGCGTTCGCCGGTGGACCATCTCGCGTGAATGAACCATCCGCGGTAGGAAACGGAGGAGAGCATTGATCCCCGAGACGTTCGAGTACTTCGCCCCCACATCCCTACAAGAGGCCATCGGGCTGCTGCAACAGCACCCTGGCGACGCCAAACTGCTGGCGGGCGGCCAGAGCTTGATCCCCCTGATGAAGTTCCGTCTGGCGAGTCCGGCCTATCTGGTGGATCTTCACAAGGTGCCCGGGCTGGATACGCTGGAGGAGCGCGACGGCGCGCTCGTGATCGGCGCCATGGTGCGCGAGGCCAGCCTCGAATCCTCCGCACTGGCG
>DASYGC010000023.1:0-1895 GCA_036000225.1 Ktedonobacterales bacterium
TTCATGCCCATCATGGGCGATCCCACCGGCCCCTGCCTGGAGGGCTGGACGCTGCTGGCCGCGCTGGCCGCGCAGACCGAGCGCCTGCGCGTGGGGCTGATGGTCACCGGCAACACCTACCGCCATCCCGCCGTGCTCGCCAAGATGGGCGCCACCGTGGATCACCTCAGCAGGGGCCGGCTGGATTTCGGCATCGGGGCGGGTTGGAACGAGCTAGAGCACACGGCGTACGGCATCCCGCTGTACGCGCCAGGCGAACGCATTCGCCGGTTGGGCGAGGCGTGTGAGGTGATCCGGCGCATGTGGACGCAGGAGGCGCCGGACTTTGACGGCACCTATTATCAGCTCAAAGGGGCGCGCTGCGAGCCCAAACCGATCCAAAAGCCATACCCCCCGTTTGTGATCGGGGGCAGCGGCGAGCAGTTGACGTTACGGGTGGTGGCACAGTACGCCGACATCTGGAACTTTGTCGGCGGCTCCCCCGAAGAGTTCACGCACAAGAACACCGTGCTGGACCAGCACTGCGCGGCGATCGGGCGCGACCCGGCGACGATCGAGCGCTCGGTGCAGGTGCTCTGCGATCCCGAACATCCCGAGCGGACGCGTACCACTCTGGAGGGGCTAATCGACACAGGGGCCACCCACCTCATCATCACCTTTCGCCCACCGCATACCGCGGGCCTGGCGCGCCTGGCCGCCGAGCAGATCGCCGAGCCGCTGCGCGCCAAATACGGGCGGTGATCGCATAGCCAATTGTGACGCGTTTCACCATGCGCGCGGACACGCGTCTGCTATGATAAGAGGGAACCCTGTGACCAACGCAGGGAAGCTCAGGCGTAGGAATCGTGGGGGTGGCGCGGAGGAACGCTCCCCGGCTCACTAACGATTCAGGGTGGCTGGCATGCAACCCCCAAACGTCATCGAGCGTAGACGTAAGGAATGGTAGGGGATTCTCTGTCACACGACACGGATGATCGGCAGGGCGCACCTGACGCCGGCGCCACCTCCGATGGCACGGGGCACGAGGGCGTCCTGCCAGAGAACACGCCAGACACGGTCGAACCCTACGGCGCCATGACGCGCGAGGGGGGCACGGCGCAAGGGAGCGTCGAGGCCGCGACACACGGCGCGACGCAGCACAGAAGGAGGCGCAGGGTGGAAGTCTCAGATGCCGCCCTGGTAGCTCCAGCCTGGCAAGGCCGAGCCGCCAGCGAAACACGGACGCGGACCGCGCGCGAGGGTCAGGTCGTCGAATCGCCGGAAATGGCCGAAGATGTGCGGCTGGTGCACCGCACGCTGGACGGCGACCAGAAAGCCTTTACCACGCTCGTTGAGAAGTACAAAGATCCCGTGTACAACGTCGCCTATCGGATGCTGGGCAACGCCACCGAGGCGGAGGACGTCGCCCAGGAAGCCTTTGTACGCGCCTATACCCAGTTGCGCACCTATAAAGATACCCACCGCTTCAGCACCTGGCTGCTTTCCATCACCTCGCACCTCTCCATAGACCAGTTGCGCCGGCGCCGTTTCCTGGCGCTGCCGCTGGAAAACGTTCCCTTCCTGGAATGGATCGCTGACCTGGGCGCTGGGCCGGAACAGGCCGCCGTGCAAGGCGAGACCTCCGATGAGATGCAGCAACTGCTGCAGCATCTGCCCCCCAAGTACCGCGCCGTGCTGGTGTTGCGCTACTGGCATGACCTGTCGTACGAAGAAATCGCCGGTGCGCTGCATCTGACCCCGGCACTCGTCAAGGCGCGGCTGCATCGCGCGCGCGAGTTGGTCGCCCGCCGCATGCGCGCGCAAGGCGTCGACTTCGGCACCGACATCGACTGGGGCGATGGGGAGCAGGCTCAACCCGCCGGGCATGGTGGAAGCTCGGCCCGGAAGGAGGGCAA
>DASYGC010000024.1:0-1977 GCA_036000225.1 Ktedonobacterales bacterium
AGGAGTGGAGTGATTGTGCGGCGTAACTGGCGACGGATCACGGCGGTACCAGGTGTGGTGTGGCGGATCGCGTTGGTCGCCGGTGCGGTCGGCTGCTGCCTGGCGCTGCCGCCGCGCATCGGGCTGCACCCGGCGCTTGCCAGCGCGCTCGCCGTCGTCGTGGCAGGAGCGGCGGCGGCGCTGTGGCCGCGCGGGGCGCGGTGGCCGCGCCGTCCGTCTCTGGCCCCCCCGCGCCGGGGGGCAGGGCGGTGGGTACGCTGGTCTGGCGTCGCGCTGCTGTGGGCAGCGATTGCCTGGTGCGTCGTCAGCCAGGTGGCGCCGCTGACCGAGCCGCGCAGCCTGGTCTGGAGCCTGCGCGGTCTGCCGCTCGTGTTGGTGGCGGGAGTATGGGTCTGGCCTCAGCTCTCGCAACGGTGGCAACGCCGCGCGCTGGCCGCGATGGTGCTGCCGACGGGCATCGCGCTGGCGCTGGTGGCGTGGAGCAGTCCGCCGCATCCGCTGGACTTTCAACCGTACTACGTCGCGGTGGATGGGCACGGCACGCTGTATGTCAGTGACGCGGGGTCGCCGGTCATCCGCGTGTTCGCGCCAGATGGCACGCTCCGCGCGAAGTTGCGGCCGGGTGTGGCGAGCAATCAGGGTATCCCTGGGCCGGGCTTCATGCCGCCGGGACCCTACAATGATCCCGACGGTTTGGGAGTGCCGCGCGCGACTCCCGGCACGGGTACAGTCTCCGCGACGCTGCGGCCCTATCCGTTTGGCGCCGACGACTTCTGGTTCTGCGGGCTGGCGGTTGGCACGCACGATCGGCTCTACGTGCCTGATTGGATGCGCGGCCGCATGCTACGCTTCGCGCCGGATGGCCGCCTGGAGGCGCGCTGGCCGTTACCCAACGGCTACCATCCATCGCTGGGCTGTGTGGCCACCGCTGGCAACGATGTGTTGCTGAGCGATGAACACGGCACGATCGTGCGCCTGGATGCGACTGGCCGTGAGCTCGCCCGCTGGACGCTGCCCGAGCGCAGCACCGGCGGCATCAGCGTGGCGCCGGATGGTACGACGTTGTTCGCGCTGGCCCTGACACGCGTCTACCGGCTGAACCTCGCGAGCGGAGCTACCTCTTCGTGGGTGTTGCCCGCGCTGAGCGGACCGCTGGGCAATCCCTATCAGGCAATCCTGGCGGCGTCCGGCAATCGCCTCTTCATCACCGATCTGGGCCAGCATCGCGTGGACGTCTACCGCACCGATGGGCAGTCCGAGGGGGTGTGGGGCGGGCCGGGAGTGTGGCCGGGACAGTTTGGTCAGGTGGGTGGGCTGGCACGTGATGCAGCCGGGTTGATCTATGTGGCGGACTTCGATCATCGCGTCGTGCAGCGCTTCACTGGCTCGGGCGAGATTGATGCGCTCTATCGGAGTCCCGACGATGATGAGTTCGACTGACAACCAGGACGCCGTGCGCGCCACACCGACCCCGCTGCCCCCCGACGCGAGGGGGGGTGAGCTGGCCCCCGCTGTTGGGGAGGCAGCGACGCATCACGCGCGCGGCGATGGGTGGCGGCGCTGGCGCGCGGGGATCACACGGACGGTGGTGGTGCTGGGAGCGATCAGCCTGTTCACCGATATGGCCGGCGAAATGATCGTGCCGCTGCGGCTGATCTTCCTGGTGCAGGTGCTGGCCACACCGCTGCCACTGGCCGGGCTGATCGAGGGCACCGCCGAAGGCGCCACCAGCCTGCTCAAGATCGTCGCGGGACGCCTGGCCAACCGCGAAGGCGCGCGGCGCGGGCTGATCTTGTGGGGCTATGCCGTTTCCAATCTGGCCAAGCCGCTGCTGGCGCTGGCGGCCAATTGGCCGATCGCGCTGGGACTGATTCTGGTGGACCGTGGTGGCAAAGCGGTACGCGGCAGTCCGCGCGATGCGATGCTGGCGGATGCCGTGGCGCCGAGTGTGGTGGGCAAAGCATTTGGCTTTCACCG
>DASYGC010000025.1:0-5258 GCA_036000225.1 Ktedonobacterales bacterium
CGCCTGGAGCGGCAGATCGCGGATCTGCGTCTGGATCACGATCAGCTTGCCGCCAACGCCACGGCGTTCGCGAACGAGTTGGACCAGGCGTGCCGCTTGCGACAGCGACGAGTGCGCGTCGCCAACCGTCTAGAACTACAACGGTTGCGGCGCCAGGTCTACCTGCGCCCAGCCGCGCTGGCGAGCAACACCGCGACTGGCGGCACCGCGTCGCGTGACCTGGTCGCGCAGCATGCCACATTGGTGCCATCAACCTCCGCGGCTGCCTCTGCGCCGCGCTGGCCACTGCCCGCCCATGTGGAAGCCGTAAGCACCACCGGTCCCGCTGATCGTGTAGTCCACAGGGCCGAAGATCTCGCGACCCTCGATGCGACGGGAGCCTGGCACGCGGTCAGCCACGCGACGCTGGCGCTGGCCCAAGCATGCTGGATCCTGCTCGTGGTGCTATTCCGTCTGACGGTACGAGACGCCCAGGCGGCATGGACGTGGATCCGCGACGAGTTACGCGGGCCCGATCGCGAGCCCTAGCCGCGAGGTGATAGGTGGTGTCATTGACCAGGCCGAGTTGGTAATCGGGCAGTTGTCCAGCGAGATGTTCGCGACCAGGATCGCGGACCAACGGGATAGAGGGGCAGGGGGCAGATGCAGCGAGGGCAGGACGAGCGTACCACCACACCATTGAGCGCACGGCAACCAGCAAGGGAGGGGCAGGAGCAGGTGGACGCGACAAGCCGGCCGGATGCAACCGGCATGCCAGCGCCATCAACACCGGCGAATGTGCGCATGATGCGTCCCAGCGGCGACACACCCCGCAACTCCGGCCCGACGCCGAACGCCGCGATGGGCGCGCCGGCGGGAGGGGCGCCGCTGAGCAGCGAAGAACTCGAGCTCGAGCGCATTCGCGAGATCCTGGTGGGACCACACTTGCGCGACCACGAACGCCGTCTGCGTTCCATCGAGCGACAGACCGCCGATACGCGCGCCTCGACCGCGCCCGCTGAGTGGCGCGCACAGATCGAGGCCGCCATCGAGCGCGCGCGCCAGACCAGCGCGGCGCAGACACAGGTCCTCCAGCAAGAGTACGAACGGCTACAGGCGTTGCAAGCCGAGCTGGCCCACGAACGGCAGGCGCGCGAGATGCTGGCCCAGCACCCCCCGACGGGCCAACCCAGCGCCGAATTCGCGCCGCTGCGCGATGAGTTGCTCCGCGAGCGGCAGTCGCGCGAGGCACAGGCGCAGCAATCCGAACGTGCCATCGCCCAGATCACCGCGCGCCTGGATCAAGAGCGTGAAGAACACGAGGTCCACCTCCGCGAATTGCAGTCGTTGCGGGCAGAGCAGCAGGCCGTGCGCGCCGAGTTGACCCGCGAGCGTGAAGGGCACGACGACCTGAATGCCCGGCATGTCCGGTCGCTGGCGGAGGTCGCCGCGCGTACGGACCAACGCCACGAGGAGCATACCGGACTGCACATCCGGTCGACAGCGGAACTTGATGCCCGCCTGGAGCGCCAGCGCCAGGCTCACGCGCAGCAGGTGGACCAACTGGAGGCGGCGCATGGCGAGCGGCTGCGGCAGGTGATCGACGCGCATAACGCCCAGGTGGAGAGTCTGCACCAGTTGGTGGCGGACGCCGAGCAGGCGCTGATGGCGATGCGCGCCGAGCGCGAGCACCTCGCCGGCCTGCTGGCCGAGTTGGGGATGCACCTGGTGCGCCATGCGGCCAGCCCGGCCGCCGCCAGCGCCGACGATGCCAGCCAAACATTCCTGAAGGCGGCGGCCTGGTGGCGGCGCAAGCCACGCACGTAGTGGCGGGCAAGGAGTAGACTCGGGTGGGAATGTCGAAAGAGCGTAACCTGATTAGCGGCGGCATCGAGCGTACCGGCGGTGTCTGGGCCGACTTTGGCTCGGGCACTGGCATCTTCACCCGCGAACTGCGCGGACTGCTCGGTCCCACCTCTACACTGTATTCGATCGAACGCAAGGCCCACGACCTTGACGAGCAGCAGCGCTCGATGGCCGCCTTGTATCCGCGCACGGATATTCACTACCTGCAGGCCGACTTTACCCAGCCATTGTCTCTGCCACCACTCGATGGCATCCTGATGGCCAACGCCCTGCACTTCGTGCGCTTCGAACAGCAGGCCGCCGTGCTGGCGCGCATCGCCGCGTATCTGCGCCGTCCCGGCGGCCGCTTCATTCTGGTCGAGTACAATGCCCGCTCCGGCAATCCGTGGGTGCCCTATCCGATCGACCTGGAAGCGTTCAAGCTGCTCGCCGAGCAAGCGGGCCTGGCGGAGCCAGTGATGCTCGCCGCGTTTCCGTCACGCTTCATGCGCGAGATGTATGCGGCCCTGGCCCTGCGTCCGTAGTGGCAGCGCCGCGGTCTACCTCCAGACGCCTACCATTCCCCCATCCCGCCCTCCGCGCGATGTTTGGAGCATGGATGTTTGGAGCATCAAAGTTCCTTCTCCATGTGGGTCGCGATGGTGCGATAGCCCATGGTCTGATAGAGGTGCATGGCGATGGCGTTATCACCGAAAACGCTGAGGGCGATGCGCGCGATACCCATTGATCTCATCCGCGCATCGAGCAGTTCAAGCGTCTGTTTGCCATAGCCCTTGCCGCGCTGCGCCGCATCCACATCAATGGAATAAATGAAGGCCAGTTTCTTGCTTTCGTCTGCGTGGACCCAGAGTTGGCCCACCCTGGCGCCACTCTCATCTACCACCATCCAGAAGTAGTGCGCCGGCGTGTGCTGGCCGTCCGGCAGCAGGCTGGCGCGCTGTTCCGCCGCAGCCAGGCGCTGCTCCTCGATCGGCGCCTTCATGTTCCGCGCCCGCTCTTGCGCATAGTCGTCCCACATCACGCGATCATAATCCAGATATTCCGCGTCAGTCATCGGTCGCAAGGCCAGCATCGCGCGTCCTTCCTGTTACCCTAGTCTGCCTACCACGCGCGGCGGGCATCTACCCTCACCACGCAAACTCCGGCGTCGCCGTGTCCTGTGTCAGCGGTCCATCAAAGACCTTCTTCGCATGCGCCAGCGCCTGCGCGCGCAGGCCCTCGTCGGTCCAATCGGTGCCCGGATTTTGTGATGCCTTGAGCTGGCTGCTGTCGATCAACACCGTGACCGCGACGACGCTGCCCGAGGGGTTCGCCGTGCTCGGCGGGCCGTCCGTGCCGGCCTGCTTCTCGATCAGTTCGGTGTAGCTGCCGCCGCCTTTGCCGTTGGCGATCCAGGCATTGGGGCTATACCACGCGACGTTGATCACTTGGCTATTCGCGTGCGGATCGAAATGACAGGACCCCGTATACTGGTCCCAGAAGTACAGGTAATACATCGGCATGCCATTGGCGTCGTCGTGGCACGACACATTCACCAGCCCCATCACCATCGTGCGCCCCGCCACATCGCTCTCGGTGACCGGCAGGTCCAGGCAGTGGTCGGGAAAATCCGCAGTGATACAGTCATTGATGGGATTCTGCTGGTAGTGGTCGGTCTGGCCCTGCGGCACCCCAACCGGCGCATGCGCGAAGCCACTGAACCCCAGCAACGTGGCATCGCCCGGCATGTAGACCCGTTGCACGTCATTGTAGTCCTCCGGCGTGTACGGATCGGCGTAGACCCAGCCGTTCTTTGGGTAGTTGTAGTTGACGGTGATCCGCAGTCGGTGGATCGCGCCACCGTTGGGCAGCAGCGTCACCAGATCCTGCTGCGTCTCGCTGACATACAGGTTGGCCTTGTTCGCGCCATCGTTGGTATCAACAACGAAGAAGCCGTCGCCGCCACCGGTATTGATTTGCGCGCCTAACCCTAACTGCTGAAGCATCAGCTCGGCGCGCGGGTCGGCGAAATAGACCTGCAGATCTTTGTTCTTGAGCGCCGTCAAGGCCGACTCGATCACCGCTTTCAGCCCGTTGCCATGCAACGTCTTGATCCTGGCCAGCAGCGCCTGCGAGAGCAAGTGCGTGTAGGTCTTGCGATCGCCGCCTTTGACATCGCTACTGCCCGGCGGGCAGCCAGTGCCACTGGGCAACTGGTGGCAGTGGATCTCGAGTTCCAGGTTTTGGGCGGTGACCGGTGGATCCTTGGGATATTCTGACAGGGTGATCGAACCGATGTCGGGCAATTGCAACAGGTCGCCGATAAATTGCGGCGTGAAGCCAACCACTCCCTGAATTGGTCCCGGGTTGAGCAGCGAGCCGGAAGTCGCCTGTACAATCGCCATCGCCGCGCGCGCATTGGTCGGGAAGTCGGGGGAGAGGTTGGAATCACGTAGTCCCCAATTCCAGCACCACGAAAAGTTGCTATAGGGCCACCACCAGTACGTCTTGGGCGGCTCAGGTCCGTTGTAGGCCGAATTCTTACGAATATCTGGCTGGCTGGCCGTTGTGTTGGCGCAGTTTTGCTGTGCGACCGTCTTATCGGGCACGAATTGATCGTAGTATTTCTGATCCAGATCGTAGGTGTTGACCAGGCTCAGCGGCTCATCCGCGGGCTGTTTGCCGCCCTTGAGCGTCAGGATGCCATAGTTTCCCTGGAAGCCGCCGCCCGCGCGGAGCTCCGAACGATCCATCGCGATCACGATATAGTTCGCCGGCTGCCCAATCCCCAGCATCGCGGGCGCGATGGTTAGCAGCGTATTCAGTTGGTTGAAGGCGCCCACCGAGAGGGGCAGCAGCGACAGCAGCGAACCATACTTCGAGCCGGGGCGTAATTGCGCGGGCAGCTTCAGTTGATTGATCTGATTGTACGCGGCCACGGCGTCTTCGACGTGCACCTGGGCATCCGCCAGCACCGTGCGCGCCTGCTGAATGTCGTCTGGCGTCAAGCCGGGACTGCTGGCGCTGGTGCTCAGCGCCCCGCCCTGCAGCGGGGTGAGCAAGGTCTGCCCCACCTGGAGACCCTCATCGGCGGCGGCGGTCAGATCGTAACCCATGCGGATGAGCAGCCGGTAGTTGCGTAGGGTGCTGCTGGCCGCGGCGAGCGGAGCGCCGGCGATGTTGGCGGCGGCGTTGATCTCGTACAGGTCATGCTCGATGGCATTCACATCATCTTGTACCAACTTGAGCGTGGCGGGCTGGATGAGTTTCTGAGGATCCTGGGCGAGCGTCTGGAGGTCGGTGGCGTGATGCGCCGCATCGGCGACATCCCATCCCAGGCGCGCCAGTGGCACCAGCGGCGCGACGCAAGTGAGCACGAATCCCAGCATGAACACGAGCAACATCGTCGCCGCCGCGGGTCGTTCGCGCCGCAG
>DASYGC010000026.1:0-11061 GCA_036000225.1 Ktedonobacterales bacterium
GCGAGCGCGCAGACGGTGCACAATGGGGTGATGGCGCGTGAGTTCACGCGCCACTATCTGCTGATGGCCCTGGTCCGGCGCGAGGGCATCAGCGAGGCCTACGCGCGGCTGATGCAGTCGCGCCTGGAGTAGCCGCAACCCCGTGCGGCGCGGTGCTTATGGCTAGGGCAGCGCGGCGATTGCGGCGGGCGCGAGTTGTTTGGCCTCAGCCAGCGCCGTGACCGGATCACCCGCCGCGAAGGTCAGCCCGATCACAATGGAACGATTGCCCTTGAGCACGTACAGGGTGGCGAGATCGGTTTGGAAGAATGCCTGGTCGCCAATGCCCGTGACGTCCTGTTCGGTTCCATTCTGGGTTGCCGTCTGCCTGGCATCATTGTAGGACTGGACGACATCGGAGCCGATGGTGTAGGCGACGACCAGTTCGGCCCCGTTTGAGGTGGCCGTATAGTCGCATTGCACCGTGGCAAACGAGTCCAGTTCGGTTGGCGCGTTCAGCTGCAGGTTAACCGCCGCGCCAACGGTGGCGGCCGACAGGCGCGCGCACGGGTGCTTGAGCGCATCGGCGGGGTGGCCGGTGTCGCCGATGCTCGCGGCGGTCGTGGGCTGGCCACCGGAAGGGTGCGTCGTAGCGGGCGCGCCGCCACAGCCCGCCAGCAACGTGAGAATCATGGCCACACCGGCGAGGATGACGAGCATTGCCGAACAGCGAGTCACAATGCAGTTTCGTATGGTCATGAGAAATCTTCTCTCTCCAGCGCTCGCGGCGCCGCGGATGATCTTCGAGGCATTCGGCGCGCGCCCGGGGCGCACGAGATCGGTCGTGCGCGCCCGGCGCGATGGCTCGTCAATTAATCACCAATGCCGCAGGCGCTGGCGCTGGTCGGGTTCTGCATGCAGGGGCTGGGCGGGTGGAAGTAGATGATATAGGTTGCATCGCTGGGCGCGACAGTGGCTACCGAAGTCAGATCCATGCCCTGGCCGCTGAGGTATTCAGTCGTCGTCTCCACCAGACAGCCGCCGCCATCGGTCGAGCAGATGCCGGTGGTGACCGTCATACCGGCGAGTTCCTGGCGCAGTGCCAGGATGCTGTCGCCATTGCGGTAGAGGGCGTGGTCAAGCGCGGGGCTGTCGCACGAAGCGGCGCTGGGTGCGCAGGGGCTGGGTGGGTGGAACAGCGCGGTGACATCGACCAGTTTCAAGGAGCTGGCGGCGAAGGTTGTGGCCCCTTGCAGCGCCGCAGCGGTGTCGGCGGTGTGGTTAATCGCTGAGATGACCGCGCCTTGATTCAAGCGATCCGCGCTGGCACGCGCGCCCAGCGGCAGACCCAGGACGATCCCCAGCGTCAGACTGGTGAGCAATACGGCAATCAGCAGGCGTTTCATGGGTTGCTCCTTTGCGCCGCGGAACGGCGCGGTAGAATTCGACGGTTAGTTGGTGGTGCATGGCTGCACCAGCACGCGTCCGGTGCGCGTTGGTGTCTACGACCCAGCCAGGATGGCGGTGGCGATCTGCTCGGCGTTGGCCAACTGCTTGGCATTGTCAGTTTCCGGCAGTTCGAACAGCCCGACATTGAAGTACAGATTGCCTTTGAGCACGTGGAGGGTCGCGGCACTCTTGTCGAAGAAGGCCTTGTCGCCGAAGCCACTGATGAGCTGCAGGTCGGCGGGTCCGGTGACCTCGATGACCGACTGGTAGCGCAGGGCCGCAAAATTGCCGATCTGATAGTTGATCAGCACATTCGCGCCGTTGGCCGGCACAGCATACTGGCAGACGGTATCGAGCGGATCGCTGGCTGCGTGTGATTCGACTGGGGCACTGAGCTGGAAGCCAACCGCCTGGCTGACCGTCGCCAAGGAGACGCGCGAGCAGGAGACGGCTTTCACATTCGCGCTCGGCGCGGCGGTTGACGAGGTGCCGTTGTGCGTCACGGAGCCAGGCGTCGTCGCGCCGGTCGCGCCCGATGCCGCGCCGCAGCCGGCCAGCGTCAGCGCGCCGCAGAGCACGAGCGCGCATGCCGCGGCAAGCGGTGTGCGGTGGAGAGAACGTTTCACCATGACGAGTACCATCCCTTTCGTGGAATGCGCACCGCCGCAATCGTGCGCGCGGCGCCTGGCGGTGGGCCAGCGGGTGTATACCGGCTTCGCTATCCACAAGTGTGCCCGATGGCGCGGACAAAGGCCACACAGGATGCACAGGATTGGGCACAGAACTACGCACGGATCATTGCCGGCACAACCCTTCCTGACCCCAGCGGGTGGGTGTGCTATCATGCCACTGGAGGCGCTCTGGGTCGCGGCAAAGCGCGCCGCGAATTGTGGCCGCGACACGGAATGGACACCCTGACATGCTACCCGTTGGGACGCTGGGGGTTGGTCAGGTGCTCAAACAGTTCCGCCTGGCTGCGGGCTTGACCCAGGAGCAACTGGCCGAGCGGGCCGGTCTCAGCCACCGATCGATCAGCGATCTGGAGCGCGGTATCAGCCGTGCCCCACACAAGGACACCCTCGCGCTGCTGGCAAGTGCCCTCCAACTCTCGGAGCGGGACCGCGCCGCACTCGATGACACGGTGCGGCGCCTGCGCCACGATACGCTCAAACAGCAGATCACCGAGCGGGCAGCTCCGGGCTTACCAGCAGCGCCTACCTTGCTGATCGGACGCGAGCACGAGGAGGCAGCGATCACCCACCTGCTGCGTGCGGAGGCGCGTCTCGTGACGCTGACCGGACCCGCCGGCATCGGCAAGACGCGTCTGGCGTTGCAGGTGGCTGGTGACCTGGACGATACCTTCGCCGATGGCATCGTGTTTGTGGCGCTCGCCACGCTCCGCGATCCCGAGCGGGTGCCCATTGCCATCGCCGAGGCGCTGCGGCTGCGTGAGGGAGGCAGCCAGTCGCTGCGCGAGATATTGGGAGCACATCTGCGTGACAAGCAATTGCTGTTAGTGCTCGACAACTGTGAGCAGGTGCTGGCGGCGGCTCCGCTGGTGGCGCAACTGCTGGCGGATTGTGCTCAGCTGAAAGTGCTCGCCACCAGCCGGGCGTCCTTGCGTATTCGCGGCGAGTGCGAGTTCGCCGTGCCGCCGCTCGATCTGCCCGAAGCTGATCAGGTGCTCACACGCGAGGACCTCGGCCGCTTCGCGGCGGTGGCGCTCTTTGTCCAGCGGGTGCGCGATCACCAGCCTACCTTCGTCGTCAGCCAGACCCAGGCGCCCATCGTCGCGGCCATCTGCCAGCGGCTGGATGGGATACCACTCGCGATCGAGCTGGCGGCGGCCCGCATCAAGCTTCTGCCGCCGCGCGCCTTGCTCCAGCGGCTCGCCCCGCGGCTGCCACTGCTCACCGGCGGCGCGCGCGACCTGCCGGTGCGCCAGCAGACGATGCGCGATGCGATTGGCTGGAGCTATGACCTGCTCGATGCCGCCGAGCAGCGCCTCTTCCGCCGGCTGGCGGTCTTCGAAGGCGGCTGGACACTCGAGGCCGCCGCCGCGGTCTGCGCCGAGCCGGAGGGTGCGGAGAGCGGGATGCTCGACGGCTTGACCTCGTTGGTCGAGAAGAATCTGGCGCGGCAGACCGATTTGGAGGGCGAGCCGCGCTTCCATATGCTGGAGTTGATTCGCGAGTATGGCACGGAGCGCCTGGCCGCCAGCGCGGATGCCGAGATGATCGCGGCTCGGTTTGCCGGATATATCCTGGCGCTGGCTGAACAGGCCGAGCCGGGGCTGCGCGGCGAAGCGCAGTCGGTCTGGCTGGCACGACTGACGCAGGAGTATGGCAACATACGGTCGGTGCTCCGCTGGGCGCGTGACGGCGCCGAGGTGGAGGTGGGATTGCGGCTGGCGGGGGCGCTGTGGTTGTTCTGGTATGCGCGCGGTCAGTTGAGCGAAGGCCGTCGCTGGCTGAGTGAACTGCTGGCGCGCGATGCGGGCGTGGCGCCGCCCGCGGCGCGGGCGAAGGCGCTGCTGGGGGCGAGCGTGCTGGCCGCCGAGCAGGGCGACTACGACGCCGCCACTCCGCTGGCCGACGGGAGCCTGGCGCTGTTTCAGGCGCTGGGCGACACGCGTGGCAGTTCGTCCGCGCTGAGCGTGCGCGGGAACGTGGCCAAGTATCAGGGTGACTATGCGCAAGCAGTCGCCGCACATGAAGCGTGCTTGAGCCTCCGGCGCGCGTTGGGCGACCCGGGCGGCATCGCGGCGGCGCTCAACAATCTGGGCATCATCGCGAGCGAGCAGGGCGACTACGCGCGCGCCGAAGCGCTGTATAAAGAAAGTCTGACGATCAAGCGGACGCTTGGCGATGCACGCGGTGTCGCGAACTCGCTGATGAATCTCGGCGATGCCGCGCGCCATCAGGGCAACGCTGAGCACGCCAGGCAACTCGCGGATGAGAGTCTGGCGCTTTTCACCGAGCTGGACGACAAACGTGGTATGGCGACCGCGCTCAACAATCTGGGAGTGGTGGCGCGCGACCTGGGCGATCACCCCCAGGCCGTGGCCGCCTCAGAGCAGAGTCTGGAACTCTTTCGCCAACTGGGCAGCAAATGGGGCATCGCGCTCACACTCACGCACCTGGGCGATAGCGCCTGCGATCTGGGCGACGCCGCACTGGCGCGGGCGCGCTACATGGAGAGCCTGGCGCTGTATCAGGCAGAGCGCAACACGCTGGGCACGATCGAATGCCTGGAGGGCCTGGCCAGCGTGGTCTGGCTGGAGGGCGCACCCGAGCGCGCGGCGTGCCTGTATGGCGCGACGGCCGCGCGCCGCGCCGCCGGGGCGACCCCACTGCCGCCGGCAGACCGTGCGCGGCTTGACCAGCGTCTGGCGGAGGTACGCGTCGCGCTTGGCGTGGCGGCATTCACCGCGGCCTTCGCGGCAGGCGGGGTGATGACGCTGGAGCAAGCCGCCGCCAGCGTTGGGCTATAGGCCGGATGGCGCCGCCACAGGATGCGCCGCATCGTTCCGCGAACTTGGGCGCGCGCGCCGAACGCTCACACGAAGCGGCGCGAGGTGGCGGCGTCGAACACATGCAGTTTGGTGGGATCGATCTTCAGGGCAATCGGATTGCCACGCTCCAGATGCAGGTTAGGTGGTAGACGCGCGGTGGTACCCTTGGTCTCGGCATGCTCGCTGACGCGTGCCCCTATGACCTGCACATAGACCAACTGCTCGTTGCCCAGATGCTCGGCGACATCCACAGTGCCGGAGATGGTATTCGCGGCACTCGGTCCGCTTTCCGTGACCTGATCGGCGAGCGCGAGGTCCTCAGGGCGGATACCAGCGATCACCGCCTGCCCGCCTGCCGTAGCGTGGCCCGCGACCACGGCGGCGGCGGGCCCCTCGATGGTCAGTTCGTGCGTCTTGTCGCCGGTGCCAATCAGCAGCGCGGCGTTATTGCCCTTGCGCACGAGCCGCGCATCGAAGAAGTTCATCGAAGGGCTGCCGATGAAGCCGGCGACGAAGAGATTGGCGGGGTGGTCGTACAACTCTTGCGGCGTGCCCAGTTGCTGGATGATTCCGGCATTGAGCACCGCGATGCGGTCGCCCATCGTCATGGCTTCGACCTGATCGTGGGTCACGTAGACGGTGGTGGTCTTGATGCGCTGATGCAGGCGCGCGATCTCGGCGCGGGTCTGCACGCGCAGTTTGGCATCCAAATTGGAGAGCGGCTCGTCCATTAGAAAGACTTGCGGCTCGCGCACAATGGCCCGGCCCAGCGCCACGCGCTGGCGCTGGCCACCCGAAAGCTGCTTGGGCTTACGATCGAGGTAATCCTGGATGTCCAGGATCTCCGCCGCGGACTTGACGCGTTCGTCAATCTCTTCTTTCGGTGTGTGGCGCATGCGCAGGCCAAAGGCCATGTTCTGATACACCGTCATGTTGGGATAGAGGGCGTAATTCTGGAAGACCATGGCGATGTCGCGGTCTTTGGGGGCTACGTCGTTGACCAGCCGCTCGCCGATGTAGAGCTCACCTGAGGTGATGTCTTCCAGGCCGGCGATCATGCGCAGCGCCGTGCTCTTGCCGCAGCCCGATGGCCCGACGAGCACCAGGAACTCCTGATCTTTGACCTCCAGGGTGAGATCTTTGATGACTTCCACATTCGCGCCGTAGCGCTTATAGATGTGCTCGAACTTAACCCCAGCCATGGACTTCTGCCTCCTGGTTCCTCGCTCCGTCACGATGGAGTGTACCGCGCGACGGCTGCGCTTGCCTAGCCCTTGACGGCGCCGGCCAGAATGCCGCGCACGAAATAGCGCTGCAGGCCGAAGAAGAGCGCCAGCGGCAACGCCATCGAAAGGAACGCCGCGGCAGTGAACACCTGGTAGTTGGAGCCGAACGAGTTGACCAGATTGGCGATGGTCACCGTCATCGGCGAGACGTTCTGATTGCCGCCCAGGATGATCAGCGCGACCAGCAGATCGTTCCAGACCCACATGAACTGGAAGATCGCCAGCGAGGCCAGCGAGGGGACCGAGAGCGGCAGCATGATGCTGAAAAAGATGCGCACATTCGAGGCGCCGTCGATGCGTGCCGATTCGAGCAGATCAGCGGGCAGCGCGCCAAAGAAGCTGCGCAGCAGGTAGATCGCGAAGGGCAGGCCAAAGGCGGTGTGGGCGATCCAGATCGAGACGAACTGGCCGGTGAGGTTCAGCGACGTGAAGATGCTCAGCATGGGGATCAGCGTGGTCTGCACCGGCACCACCAGCAGGCCGACGATGGCCAGGAAGATCCAGTCACGTCCAGGGAACTTGAGCCAGGCGAAGGCATAGGCGGCGAAGGCGGCAATCAGCACGGGAAGGATGGTGCCGGGGACGGCGATGATCAGGCTGTTCAAGAAGGCGGTGCCCATCCCTTGCGCCTGAATGACCTGGGTGTAGTTCTCGATGGTGAAGTGCCACGGCGGCAGGATACCGGTCCACCAGCCGGTGCTGGCGATGAAGGCGGCGGGGCGGAAGGAGCTGATGAACAGCCCAAAGGTGGGGATTGACCAGAGCAGCGCGATGAAGACGACGACGACGGTCACCGCGCCGTTGCTGACCATGCGGATGAGGCGCTGGCGCGGGGTGAGCGACTCGCCCGCGGCGGCCGTGACGGATCGCGACGCGGCGGCTGGTGCTTGGGAAAGGATGCCGGCTTCAGATGCTGGATCGAGTGCGCTCATCGCTGAGCCTCCTGCGCGCGGAAGCGCCGCACATTGAAGAGCATGATCGGCACGATCGCCACGAGCAGCAACACCGCCAGGGCGCTGGCGATGCCGAAGTCCTGGAAGTTGAACTCCTGCTGGTAATATTCGACCGCCACGACGTTGGTGCTGTAGTTGCCACCGGTCATGATGTACACGATGTCAAAAATCTTGAGCACGTTGATGAGCATAGTCGTCACCACCACGGCGATGGTGGGGCTGATGACCGGCACGATCACGCGGAAGAAGATCTGGAATTCGTTGGCGCCGTCAACACGCGCCGCTTCGAGGATATCCGTGGGCACGCTTTTGAGGGCGGCCGAGAGGATCACCATACAGAAGCCGGTCCAGACCCAGACGTAGACGAGAATCAGCGCCAGGTTGTTGATGTTCTGGTTGATGAGCCAGGCCTGCGGCGCGAACCCGAATTTGGTGATCACGGCATTGAGCAGGCCCACCTGGGTGCTGCCCCGCGGCGAGTATTCGTAGACGAAGCGCCAGATGACGCCCGCGCCCACGAAGGAGATGGCCATGGGGATGAAGATGGCCGCTTTCACGGCGCCCTCGATGCGCACGCGGTCCACCAGCACGGCGATCACCAGTCCCAGCGCGACCGTGGCGGCGGTGGCCAGCACCAACCAGAGCACGTTGTTGCGCAGCACGACGAGGAGGGTCCCGTTGGTGAAGATATGCCCGTAGTTGCTCAGCCCGATGAACTTCGAGGAGTCGAAGTTGAAGAGGCTGAGCCAGAGCGTATTGAGCACGGGGTAGAGCAGGAAGATCACGGCGATCAAAATGGCCGGCCCGACCCACAACCAGGGGGCCAGATTGGCGCGCCAGCGCGCCATGTCGGCGCCCACGCGCGGCGCGTGGTGTTCCTCAAGCGTCACAGCCATGAGACGTTCTCCTACGCTAGCTCTGGTGATAGGCCTGCTGCGCGGTGGATTCCAGACCGCTGAGCACACTATCCAGCTGGCCCTGATTGCCGATGTAGGCGAGCATGCCCTTCCAGAAGGCGTCTTCCACCGCGGGTGGCATCAGGTCGTCGGCACCAAAGCGGTAGGTCGTGGCGGCGGTGAGCATCTTGGCCGAAGCCAGGGCGACGGGGTCGGAATAGGCGGTCAGCGGCACCGATTTGTTGACGGAGGTGAACCCGCCGCGCTTGACCCAGACCTCCTGGGCGCTGGCGGTGGCCAGATAGGTGATGAGCTGGCGCGCTGAGTCGTTATCTTTGAGCATGGTCACCACGTCGGCGCTGCCGGTGACGGCCCCTTGATACTGACTGTTGATGGTCGGGAACGGGAAGAAGTTGTAGTCGGTGCCGGCTTTGGCCGACTTGAACTGCCCGGTGATGAAGCCTTGAGCAAAATCGCCCAGGTAGTACAGGTAGGCCTTGGGGGGACTGTCAAAGGGCAGGTAGGTGGCGTCCTGGAACCCGGTGGCCAGAATACTCTGCGGGGCGCCGTTGATGTAGTGGCTGCCACCGGCGATGGCGCCGAACATCTGGAAGGCGTTCTTGATGCTGCTATCGGTCCAGGGGATCTGGTGGGCGACCCACTTGTCATACATATCGGGGCCCGATTGATTGAGGTAGATCTGGGCAATCCAATCGGCAGCGGGCCAGCCGCTCGCCGCGCCGCTATCCACCCCCATCGACCACGGATACTTGCCGCCACCGGCGATATGGTTCGAGAGGCCGATGAGATCGCTCCAACTGGCGGGGATCTGGTAGCCGTTGTTCTGGAACTGGCTGGGGCTGTACCATACCGTGCCCTTGTTGGCGGCCTTATAGAACAGAGCGTAGAATTTGCCACTGGCCGAGCCAAGGTTGATCCAGGTGCTGGAATAGTCGTTGCGGATCGTGCTCATGTCCAGGAAGCTATCCAGCGCGATCAGCTTGTGCTGGCCGGCGAGCTGTTGCATCTTGCCGGGGTTGGGCAGCATGGCGATATCGGGTGGATTGTTGCCGCGCAGACGAGTGGTCAGGATGGCGTTGAGGTCGCGGGTGGACTCCACATTCACTTTGATGCCGCTCTGCTTAATGAACGGTGCCAGCGTGGCATTGAACGAGTCGAGCTCGCCATCGCCCCAGACACAGAGCACATCAACCGTGCCCGAGCCGCTGCCACCGCCGCCACAGGCCGCGAGCAGTGAGCTGGCCGCGCCGGCCGAAAGCCCAATGGCGAGCGCCCGCCGCAGGAATGCGCGCCGACTGATTCCCTGATTCACAAAGTCGTTGACGAGCGCATCCACCTGGGTACGCTGCTGAACATCATACAGTGGCATGGGTCCCCTCCTGGCGATGATGAAATTTGCTGGCCAATGGTGTCGCACCACGGTCGCACCAAGGTCGCTCTACGCACGTTCGCCGCGCCATCGGCGCCGCGATAACCAGACGGGCGGCGGTTCACGAAGCACAGCCGCGCACCCACAGTTCTTGCATACGGCGTACCATCATTCTCGCGCATACTCGCGCCCATCGGTGGGGCAGGGGAAAGCGGCGGCGCGGGTGCATGAAACATGCGTACGGCCAAGCAACGCGACACCCGCGTTCACCATAGTGAACGCGGGTGCCTGCTGGGTCGGATCGCGTGCGCGGCTAGGCCAGCGCGAGCGCGGCGCGGATGAGGCCGAGATGCGAGAACGCCTGGGGATAATTGCCGACCAACTGGCCGGAGGTGCCATCAATCATCTCGCTGAATAGGCCGGTGGGGCTGGCATGCGCCAGGATCAGCTCGAAGAGCGCGCCCGCCTCCGCGCGGCGTCCGCCGTGCGCCAGGCATTCCGCCAGCCAGAACGAGCACATCGTGAAGGTGCTCTCCGGTCCGCCAACACCGTCGTCCATCTCGCGGTGGTGGTAGCGGTAGACGAAGCCGCGCTGGCCCGTCAGCCGGCTGGCGATGGCGTCGGTGGTGGCGAGCACGCGCGGATCCTGCGGGGCAAGGAAGCCGATCAGCGGGATCATCAGGGTCGCGGCGTCCAAGCCCTGGCGATCGTAGGTGCTCTGGAAGACGCCGGTGGTGGGATCGAGGCCACGCGCGCAGACATCCTCGAAGATGCGCGCGTGGACCTGGCGCCAGCGGGCGATCGCGCCGGTCCAGCCGTAGCGCTCCGCCAGAGCGATGCCCCGATCGAGCGCCACCCAGCAGAGCACTTTCGAGTAGATGAAGTGCTGCGGCGCCGAGCGCACTTCCCAGATGCCCATGTCGGGGTCTTGCCAGTGCTCACAGGCGAACTCGACCGCGCGCTCGACGATGCGTCGCAGATGTGGATCGGGTTCAACCGCGTCGTCGGCCAGGTAGAGGCGCGCCACGCAATCGAGGAACTCGCCGCCGATGTCCATCTGCACCTGGGTGGCGGCGGTGTTGCCCACGCGCACGGGAGCGGAGTCCTGATAGCCCTCCAGCGCGGAAATCTCGAACTCGGGGACGTCGGCATCGCCATCGAGGGTGTAGAGCACGCGCAACTCGTCGGTGGTGCGACAGGCATAGTCGGCTACCCAGCGCACGAAGGCGAGGGCTTCGGCCCGGTGGCCGAGCGCATCGAGCGCCAGCGCCGTAAACGAGCCGTCGCGGATCCAGGCGTAGCGGTAATCCCAGTTGCGCGCGCCGCCGACAAGTTCGGGCAGCGAGGTGGTCGGCGCGGCGACGATGGCGCCGGTAGGCGCGAAGGTCAGCAACTTGAGGGTGATGGCGCTGCGCACCACGGCTTCGCGATAGGGGCCCTCGTAGTGCGTGGCGGCGGCCCAGCGCTCCCAGTAGGCCTGGGTGGCGAGGAGCTCGGGCTGCCAGTCGCCGATCAACGACACCCGCAGCGCTTCGGCCTCGGCCGCATCGCCGGCCCAACCGAGCACGAGGGTCATGGTCTCGCCGGCCCGCAG
>DASYGC010000027.1:0-6218 GCA_036000225.1 Ktedonobacterales bacterium
TCGGAGGAAGTTCGCATGAGGGCTTACGCATAACGGGCCCCCAGAGCGCACACCCGTGCGCGACTACGGAGATAACGGGGCCGGAGCGCACACCCGTGCGCGACTACGAAACACCACCGATCACCCGAACTTGGTATGAGCCAGGGGAGCGTGCGATCCACGACCCAGCGGAATCGGCCGGGACGCTCGCTCGATTCGATGGTACACCGAGTGCCGTATAATCTTTGATCGGGGCCGGGTGTGTGCGGTGGCGGACCGCCACGATCTCGGCGCACGCGACGACAGCCTGGAGGGCACCCGATGGACGATTTGCTGCGCGACGCCACGGCGCGTGCGCTACGCTACCTGAATGGGTTGGATGCGCGTGGCGTCGCGCCGGACCCGGCGGCGGTGACACGGCTCGCGGAACTGGAGACGCCGCTGCCCGAGCAGGCGGCCGATCCGGCGGAGATTCTGGCGCAACTCGATAGCTACGCCGGCGCGACCATGGCGATGAATGGGCCGCGCTTCTTTGGCTTTGTGATTGGCGGCGTGCTGCCGGCGGCGCTGGCCGCGAACTGGCTGGCCGGCGCGTGGGACCAGAATACGGCGCTGGTCGCGGTGACGCCGCTGACGGCCACGCTGGAAGCGGTGGCGCTGCGCTGGCTGGTGGCACTGCTGGGCCTGCCCGAAGGGACCGGCGCGGGGTTCGTCACCGGCGCTACGGTGGCGAACTTCACCTGCCTGGCGGCGGCGCGCCATGCCGTGCTGGCGGGGGCGGGTTGGGATGTGGAGGCCGACGGCGTCTTTGGCGCGCCACCGGTCACGGTGATCGTGGGCGACGAGGCGCATCCCTCGCTCATCAAGTCGCTGGGATTGATCGGCTTTGGGCGCAATCGCGTCGTGCGCGTGCCGGTTGACGGCCAGGGGCGCATGCGCGCCGACGCGTTCCCCGCGCTCAAAGGACCGACGATCGTCTGCTTGCAGGCGGGCAATGTGAACACCGGCGCCTTCGACCCGGCGGCGGAGATCGTCCCACGCGCGCGGGAAGCGGGCGCGTGGGTGCATGTGGATGGTGCCTTTGGTCTATGGGCCGCCGCGTCAGCCCAGTACGCTCACCTGATGGCGGGCTATGCCGACGCGGACTCCTGGGCGACCGACGCCCACAAATATCTCAACACGCCGTATGATAGTGGCCTGGCGTTCGTACGCGATCCCCAGGCGCTGCGCGCGGCGATGGCGATCACCGCGGCGTACCTGCCGGCCAGCGCCACGCGCGATCCGGCGGACTATACGCCCGAGCTCTCGCGCCGGGCGCGCGGCGTGGAGGTGTGGGCGGCGCTGCGCTCGCTGGGCCGCGCGGGGGTGGCCGAGCTGGTGGAGCGCACCTGCCGCCATGCCACGCGCTTCGCCTCGGGGCTGAGCGCGGCGGGCTACACGATCCTCAACGAGGTCGTGCTCAACCAGGTGCTGGTGGCGTTCGGCGACGATGAGGTCACGCGCCGTGTCATCGCGGGCATCCAGCGCGATGGCACCTGCTGGTGCGGGGGCACCGTCTGGCAGGGGCAAACGGCGATGCGCATCAGCGTTTCGTCGTGGGCCACCACTGACGATGATGTGGAGCGCAGTCTGGCGGCGATGCTGCGGGTGGCGGCGGAGCAGGCGCGGCAAGGGTGAGCGCGTGCGCCGCGATCCCTGGCGGGGATGCGGTAGCGTTCAATGACCCCGCAGGTGGGGTCCGCGGCGGCCGGCGGACCTGGGTGTTAGCGGGGACGGGCACTGAAGATGTCCTCCTAATTCTGTTCTGGCGAGGTGGGTGGCTGACAGGGACTCGGAGGATGCTTGACCCTGGCTGGCAAACGGTGGCTGGCAAAACAACAGGAGGGAGCGTTGTCATTGGTCGACGCTAAAGGAGGAGCGGCGTGGATGATGGCGACCGTGTGGCGCCGCGCTGGCCCGCGCCGGCTGATCGCGCTGGTGGCGGCGGGCATCGTCTGCGCGCTGCTCCAAGTGCTCTGGCATCCAGGCGACGAGGTGGGCCTGCTGGGCCTGGGACTGGGATTGTGTGCCGGCTTCCTGGCCGATCGCACGCGTCTGCTGATTCCCGCCGCGCTCATCACGCCGATCGCGCTGGTGAACGTGCTCTGGACGGCCCAGGTGCTGCGGTTGGATATCGGAGTGCTGAATCTGCTGGCCGCCGCCGTGGGACTGCTATTGATCGCCTGGGGCGCGCGCGCGGGCCAGGTCGGGCGCGGTCCGCTCTCACCGGCGGTGCTGCTCGGGTTGATCGGTCTGCTGATCCTGGGATTGGAACAGCGGGTGGCGCCAGGGTTCTACGCGTGGTTCGTCACGCTGTGGATGCCGGCGGTGGTGTTGCCGCTGGTCGGGCTGGCCATGCTGGCGGCGGATCGGGTGCGGCGTCCGACGCCTTAACGGCGCTCGCCCGTGGCGTCCATGGCCAGCGCCAGAGCGCCCAGCACGCCCGCCCGCGCGCCCAGCAGCGGCGGCACGAGGTAGGTAGCCACGTCGTCGGTGATGGCGGGATGCCGCACGTAGCCGTTGAGCTGCGCGAGCAAGTGCGTGCGCAGCAGCGGGAAGAGCCGCGGCTGATTGAGCATCACGCCGCCACCGAAGATGATGCGCTGGGGTGAGAGCAACAGGGTGGCGACAGTTGCGGCGTAGGCGAGGTAACGCGCCTCGTCCTCCCAGAGGGGATCGTCCGGCGGCAGAGTGGCCAGGGGACGTCCAGCGCGCGCCGCCAGCGCGAGACCCGATGCCACGCCCTCCAGGCAGCCGCCGCCGTGATACGGGCAGGCGCCCGCGGCGAAGGGACCGTCGGTGCCAGCCAACGCGGCGATAGGGATGTGTCCCATCTCGGGGTGGAGCAGCCCATGTACTGGGCGCCCCTCCACCAGCGCGCCGCCACCGATGCCCGTGCCGATGGTGAAGTACACGGCGGAGCGCAGGCCGCGCGCGGCGCCCCAGCGGTGCTCGCCGATGAGCGCGCCATTGACATCGGTCTCCCAGGCGACTGGCATGCCCAGACGCGCCTGGAGCAAGCCCACCACATCGGTATCGGTCCAGCCGGGTTTGGGCGTCGTCGTGATCCAGCCATAGCGCGGCGAGGTCGGGTCCAGCTCGACCGGCCCGAAGCAGGCGACGCCAAGCCCCGCGATGGTATATGCAGCCTGATGCCGGACGAAGAAGCCGGCCACCGCGGCCAGCGTTTCCGCTGGGGTGGTGGTGGGAAAGCTGTCCTCAGCTACGATGTCGGCGGGCGCCGGGCCGCTGCCCAGCAGGCAGCGGAATCGGGTGCCGCCACCCTCGATGCCGCCCCAGACGCGTTGCATGGTGCTGCCTCACTCGCTCAATGGCCGCCGTAGACCACCCGCATCAGGTAGTGTAACTCATCGCACGAACAGGCGTTTACAGCGCCATGGCTTTCGCTGTATTGTTAGCATGGCGGTGAACGTGCCAGCGCACCAGTCAAAGGCGCATTGGAGCTGATACCTGTGAGAATCAACTGGCGGTCAACGATCAGGGTGCTCGCCGTGGTCTCGGCGGTGGGCATCTTCCTGGTCTACGCCATGGGCACCGTGGTGACCAACACCGGGTCGGGGACGGGTTGCGGGCGCACCTGGCCGCTGTGCGATGGCAAGTTCATTCCGGAGTTCGCCGTCAAGACGGCGATCGAGTTTAGCCACCGCGCCGTCACGGGCGTCGAGAGCGTGCTGATTTTCGTCGTCGCGGTTGGCGCGCTGGTGTTCTGGCGGCGGCGGCGCGAGCTCCAGCTGCTGGTGCCACTGATGGTCGTGATCCTGCTGGTCGAGGCGGTGCTGGGCGGGATTATCGCCGTCAACCCGAAGTCGCCGGTCGTGCTCGCGCTGCACTTTGGCAGTTCGCTGATCACGCTGGCGAGCGTGTTTCTGGTCGCGGTGGTGCTGCGCGAGCTGGACGGCGCCGATGCGGTGCGCGATCGGCCGCTGCCGCGCGGCTTCGCCGGGACGGTGTGGGGCCTGATCGGCCTGATGTATCTGGTGGGCTACCTGGGGGCCTATATCGACCACACCGGCATTGGCCTGGCCTGCCCCGATTGGCCGCTGTGCCAGGGGGCGGTGGTGCCATCGCTGACCGGCGCCGCTGGCTTCGCGCGCGAGCTGGTGCTGCTGCACCGCTTCGCCGCGTTGCTGCTCGTGCTGGCGACGGGTGGACTGTTGGTGTGGGCGCGCCGGCTGCGGCGCGGACGGCCCGATCTGTATCGCGGCAGTCTGGCGGCGCTGGTGCTGCTGGTGCTGCAGGCGCTGGCGGGCGCGTTCCTGGTGAGTTCGCATCTCAGTCTCTTCGCGCGGCTGGCGCATGCCAGCCTCATCGCGCTGTACTTCGGCGCGCTGAGCTATCTGGCGTTGCACGTGCTGCCGCGTCCGGCGAGCGTGCGCACGCCGCTGGTGCGCATGCCCACCCGCGCGTCCCCGCCAGTGGCGCCACGTGAGGGTTCCCCCTCGCGCGCACCGGCGGGCACGACGGGATAAGACTTCTATCAGGCACCATGGCACCCTCAAATTGCCCTTGCAACTCGGTCACCTCACCTGCTATTCTGTGCCTAACGCTGCCAGGTTTGCCCCGTCGCCCTCACACTGGTGTGAGATTTGCGGAAAGGGTACGTGGTTGCAGCGTGGGGTGCAAGCCCCGTTTGACACAGAGGGAGCGGTATCATGATCAAGGGTATCTTTGAGAGCGTGCTTCGCGGAGTAGGCATGCTCGTTGGCATTGTTGGAGCGCTTCTCGGACTCTTATTCACGTTCATCCATTTCGGAGTGAAGGTGGCAGATGGCGCATTTGGGACCGGACACACTCCCACAGCCATTGCCATGAGCATCCTGGCGTTTATCGGCGCGCTCCTGGCGATCCCGTTTCCTGTGGTGTCCTCGGCCATCATGCTCGTCGCGGGGATTGTTCTGATTTTCGCGATTCAGGGATTCGGTGTCGTTCCGTTCATCTTCCTGCTCATCGCCGCCGCGCTGGTCTTCCTGGATCGTCGGAAGAAAGTAACCGCCCAGGGTTAGTCGTGTTATGTCATCGCGGAACACACCCAGGCCAGGAGGCGTACGCCCCCTGGCCTGGGTGCTCTCTCAGCGTTGGCTCGCCACTCCGGCGAGTGCCGTTGCGGTTACGACGCGTGCTATCCGTTCACCCAGCGCGCGTTCGCGCGCCGCGGGATTGTCGGCGGCCAGACGCACGATCGCCACGGGCGGCAGGGAGGCGAATGTGCGTCGCGCGGTGACGGGCGCGCGGGCGCAGCACCAGCTCGGTCTGGCGGGAACCGCTTGCAATGGCTATCAAGGTGGCCCAAAATGAATCAGCACTGCCTGCTCGTCTACGCCACTGACTGAAAGACTTGATGTGCCTCATGAGCAGGAGACTCGGAGATATGGCGTGAAGCGCGGTGAGGTGCATTGGATCGATTTCGAGCCGGCGCGAGGTGGCGAAATTCGCAAGAAGCCCCCGGCTGTTATCGTGAGTAATGACGCATCCAATCGCGTGCTCAACCGTATTCAGGTCGTGCCCTTGACGTCGAACACTGCTCGCATCTATATCTCAGAGGCCCTTGTCCACGTGAATGGAAAGCCACACAAAGGGATGGCAGATCAAATACGAACGGTAGCGAAGGAGCGTATCGACAATCTTATGGGTACTCTGTCAGATCAAGATATGGTTGCCGTCGAGGCGGCTATGCGCATTCAGCTCGGACTGCGCTAACTTCGCGAGTTCTCCCGATGCCTATTCCAGACCCTCATCGGGGGCCAACTCAATCCACTCGAGAGCCTCTTGCTCGCGATCAGCGTCAGCCGCCATTTCGCGGTAGGCGGCCTCCAACCTGTCGCCAGAGAGCACGTATGGCCGCAGCAAATCTTCGATAAATCGTCTGATCTGGCCCTGGCTCACGTGTTCATGCAGCCCACGGTAGATTTCGTCGGGCAGCGTAATAGTCAGTTTGTGGGACATGAGCAGCTCCAAATCACAAGGCAATCGCGCTCCACGACAGTATCGGGTGACTTCCGCCAATTATACTTCAGTTCACGGTGACGCTATGCAGCACTCCAGGTACAAGCCATATTGATGGCCGCTGTTCACAGATAACATGGAGGGCTGCTGCCGCCGCGGCGGAACTCGTCGCGGGCCAGGACCTCGCGGGCGAGCGTGCCGACGATGCGGGCGAGCGGCACAGCGAGCGCGAAGCC
>DASYGC010000028.1:0-5329 GCA_036000225.1 Ktedonobacterales bacterium
CCAGCGCGCGAGCAGCACCGCGAAATTGAGGTTCAGTGAACCGGTCTGCTTACGTGTCCGGCGATTTTGTCTGCTGTTTGTTTCGACTCCCGCCGGAAATGCAGTTGTCAGCCGAGCAGCGTGGCGAGCTGGGCGACATCAACGTTGCCACCGCTGACCACGACGACAACACGCTGGCCGGCGCGCGTGGGGACCTTGCCGGCGAGCAGGGCGGCCAGACCAGCGGCGCCAGCGGGTTCGGCCAGCAACTTGCAGCGTTCCAGCAGCAGGCGCATGGCCTGGCGCAGGTCGTCATCGCTGACGAGCACGACCTCGTCGACGTAGCGCTGGATGAGGGCGAGATTGAGCGCGCCGGTGAAGGGGGCGGCCAGTCCATCGGCGATGGTGTCCATGGCACCGGGGTTGACGGGGTGGCCCGCAGCCAGCGCGCGGGTAACGGCCTGCGCGCCGACTGGCTCGACGCCGATAACGCGGACGGTGGGGGCGCGTTCCTTGATGGCCAGGGCAACGCCGGAGATCAGGCCGCCGCCGCCGACGGGGGCGATTACGAGATCGGGGGCGGGCAGGTCGTCCAGGATCTCGGCGCCCAGGGTACCCTGTCCGGCCACGACCATAGGATCGTCGAAGGGATGCACGAAGGTCAGGCGGTGCTCGCGTTCCAGTTCGTGGGCGCGTTCGAAGGCCTGGGTGTTGTCTTCGGAGGAGAGGTCTACCGTCGCGCCGTAGGCGCGGGTGGCGGCCACCTTGCTGGCGACGGCGGCGCGGCGCATGAAGACGGTAGCCGTGAGGCCCTCGGCGGCGGCGGCCCAGCTGACCGCCTGGGCATGGTTGCCCGCGGAGACGGTGACCAGCCCGCGTGCGCGCTGGGCGGCATCGAGGGTGGCCAGCCGGTTGAGCACGCCACGCACCTTGAATGAGCCGGTCTTCTGCCGCTGCTCCTCTTTGAGATAGAGGTCAAGCGGCGGATCGAGCAGCGCGCCGATGGTGTGCGCGGTGCTCAGGGGGGTGCGGTGCACGCGGCCGGCGATGCGCGGGCGGGCGGCCTCGACATCGGCAAGGGTCGGCAGCGTGGGGATCGGTGCGCTCATAGGAGTGACTCCTTGTGCGGTATGATAGCCGCCACCTGGTCAAGCGGTGTGGCGCGTGGCGCTGGTACAATCATGGCTATCCACCTCATATGATGCGGCGCCAGCGCATACGCCGCGCAAGTGGGCGGTTGCAGATCGCGCGGCGTTTGACAGGTGGCGCCGCGCTCGCTACACTGGGCTGCGCGGAGCCGAACCGTGATGCGTGTGTTAGGGCGCGAGGAGCCCGCCGCGCGCGTGAGGAATGGAGCGTCGAATGTCGGGCAGCGGCGGGGGCGGGTCACCGGTAGCTGTACGGCGCCGCGCGCCACGGCCAGGTACGCTCGCGATTGGGCTCGCGCTGGTGATGCTGGCGGGGGGGCTGCTGGCGGGGGGGCTGCTGGCGGGGTCGGGCGCGGCGCTGGCGCAAGCCGCGGGGGCGCCGGCGACGAGCGGCATGTTGCTGGCCAATGGTTCCTCGCCCTTCACCACGGCGGTGCCATTGACACCTGGCGCGCCGCGTGGCCCGAGTCTGCTGGCACGGCTGCCCCTGGCGGCGCCCGCGGGCGGTGCATGGTCCAACCACACCGGCAGTGGGAATGCGGTGTCGCTGGCGCCCACCGTGGCGCCGACGGTGGGCGCCACGGCGCAGCCGACAGCTGACACCGCCAGCACGTCAGCGGGGCCAACTCCCATCACCCTCACCTCGAATGGGCTGGCGATCTTCACGTCGTTGGGCTGTCTCCTGGGCGTCATCGGGCTGCTGGCGCTGGTCATCGCGTGGATCACGCTGGTCAGCGACGGCTGGGGCCCCATGCTCAAGGCGCTGATCGTGGGCAATCGGCGTGGCCGGCTGCGCTTCGCGCGCAGGCCAACGAACTCGCGCGCGCGGCTGACGGGACCACCAGGCAGAGCAACGCCCGCGCCTCGTGAACGTGGCGGCTGGCGCTGAACCGCTCGGCCTGAACCGCTCCCACGACACGCCGCACGCGCGAAGGATCGCCAGCGGTTGAAGCCGCGCGCTAGCGGTACGTGGTTGAAGTCGCGGATGGAGAGATGATCAGCCGCGGCGGGGCTTGGCAAGATAGTCGTAGGTGAATGCCGCCGCCACCGAACCGATGATCGGCCCGACGAAGTACACCCAGATCTGACCCCAGGTAATAGGACCGCCGAACAGCGATTGGATCAGGTAGGGTCCAAAGGTACGCGCGGGATTGAGCGAAGCGCCGGTGACGCTGCCCATCACGAAGATGATGCCGCCCAGCGTCAGGCCAATGATCAGCCCGCCCCAGCCGGCGGGCGAGCGGGAGTCGTTGGCCATCGAGGTGATGACCATCATAAAGATGAAGGTGCCGATGGCCTCGGCGAACATCGCCTGGATCGCGCTGGTCGGCTCCATGTAGGCAGTCGCGCCCAGCCCATTGAGTTTCGCCACCTGGGTACCGAAGACCTCCACCACCCCTAGCGCACCGATCACCGCGCCAATGAACTGAGCAATGATATACATCGCGGCGGTGGGGGTGTCGATCCGCCGGGTGGCCCAGAATCCGATGGTGATCGCCGGATTGACGTGCGCGCCCGACACCTTGCCGATCGTGTAGGCGGCCGCGCAGATACCAATGGCGAATGCCAGGCCGATGATGCCAAATTCGGCCTCGGTGAAGGCCTTTTCCTTGAGCGTGGCACCGAGCAACGTGGCGCTGGCGACCGCGCCGCACCCCACGAAGACCAGGAAGGCGGTGCCCAATCCCTCGGCGAGCATCTTGACCAGGTTGGACGGTTCCGCGCTGACTCGTACCTGCCGCGCTCCGGCGGATCTCGCTGCTGACATCCGGCTGACCTCCCTTTTGACCTCACAAGCGACTGCTAGCAACTCCACGGCAGCATTGATTGACTGACTGACCGCCGCGCGCGAAGCGATTATACACGGCGCTCACCTACCCCGCACCTACCGTACCCTGGTGTGTCGGAACGCGGGCAGGCCCACATCCGACCCGCTACCCCACCTGCTGAACAAACGAGCGCCTGCGCCCCAGTATAGCCGCTGCGGCGGCTCCCGTCAATCGTTCGCGACCCGTCTACGCCTACGCTGCGACTGCTGACAACCCAGATGCGGCCCGCACGTACTAATTGTGTAGGTGTGAGATATCCACCTACCACATTCCCTCCGCCATTCTTGCAACTCATTGGCGGATGCGCCGTATTATATCTGTAGGTGGACACAATGGATCAACAGTATTCTCAGCCGACGTGGCTCATTACCTACCACTTCGTTTGGGCGCCGATGCGCTCCAAACCCTGTCTGGTCGGTGAGATTGCCGCGCGTCTGCAGGAGTTGATCGCGGAGAAGTCCAGCGGCCTGCCACTGCGGCCCATGGCCCTGGTGATCCTGCCCGATCGTGTCTATCTGGCGGCCCAGGCGCCGCCGACCGTGGCGCCGCACCATCTCATCTGCCAGTTGAAAGCCCACACCTCGCGCTCGTTGCGCGAGGAGTTCCCCGAACTCACCCGCATCCCCACGCTGTGGACCCGCGCCTATCTGGTGCTGGCGGGCGAGTCGCTCACCAAGGAGGATGTCCTGCGTCTGTACGAAGCCGCGCTCCAACCCCGGCGCCCGCGAGGTCGCCCGCGCAAGCCGCTGGCCGAGCCAGCGGGTCGCGACGAGTGAGCCGTGCCATTCTTCACCATTCTCGCTGTGTCTGAGACGGATCGGGCACACATCCCATCCCCACCGCTAAGAGGTACACACCATCATGCCAATCTGTGAACGCTGCAAGACCAACGAGGCGCAGGTGCGCCTGGACGCCATCAACAACGGCCGCCGCGAGCAACACTACCTGTGCCGCGAGTGCGCTGAGAAACTCATGGGCGGCCAGCTCGACGGCATGCCCTTTGGCGGCCTGGATGAGTCCGCGGGCCTGAGTGGGCCGATGGGCTTTCTGCCCCGCGCTTCCGAGCCCGCTGGCAATGGCGCGTCCGGTGCCTCCAGTGCGCCGCGCGGTGCCCGCACCGCCCAGCGCACCGCCGACAAACACAGCAAGACCCCCACGCTCGACCAGTTCGGCCGCGATCTGACGGCCGAGGCGCGTGAGAATAAGCTCGATCCCGCCGGCGGGCGCGCACGCGAGATTCGCCGCGTCATCACCGTGCTGGGCCGTCGCCAGAAGAACAATCCCGTGCTGATCGGTGAGCCAGGCGTTGGCAAGACGGCCATCGTCGAGGGCATCGCCCGGCGCATCGCCGACGGCAGCGTGCCCGCGACCCTGCAGGGCAAGCGCATCGTGTCGCTGAGCATGGGCGGCGCGGTGGCTGGCGCGATGTTCCGTGGCCAGTTCGAGGAGCGCATCAAGAACATCCTCGAAGAGGTGCGCACGGCGGGCGATGTGATCCTGTTCATTGACGAACTGCACACCGTTGTCGGGGCGGGCGCCGCCGAGGGCGCCGTCGGCGCGAGCGATCTGCTCAAGCCGGCGCTGGCGCGTGGCGAGCTGCACTGCATCGGCGCCACCACGCTCGACGAGTATCGCAAACATATCGAGAAGGATGCTGCCCTGGAGCGGCGTTTCCAGCCCGTGCAGGTGGGTGAGCCCTCCGTCGTGGAGGCCGTCGCCATGCTCCAACTGGTGCGTCCCGCCTACGAAACGCACCATGGTGTCAAGGTGAGCGATGAGGCGGTTGAGGCGGCCGTCAAGCTGTCCGATCGCTATATCAACGACCGATTCCTGCCCGACAAGGCCATTGACGTGATGGACGAGGCCGCCTCGTCGCTGCGCCTGGAGGCGATGGAGCAGGGATTGATTACGCCCGAGAGTGCCAGTCAGCTCGAAAAGGAGGTCACCGCCGTGCAGGCCGAGAAGGATGCCGCGGCGCTGGCCGAACAGTACGAGCGCGCGGCCACGCTGCGCCAGCGTGAGCTCCAGTTGCAGCAGCAGCTCGACGAGGCCCGTGGCCTCACGGGCGATGCCCAGCCGCTGGTGGTCACGCCGGAGCTGGTGGCGCGGGTGGTGGAGCAGTGGACTGGTGTGCCGGTCGCGCAGATGATCGAGGGCGAGAAGCAGAGCCTGCTGTACCTGGAGGATGATCTGCGCAAGCGAGTCATCGGCCAGGACGAGGCCATCACTGCGGTCGCGCGCGCGATTCGCCGGTCGCGCGCGGGCCTGAAGGACCCCAAGCGGCCTATCGGGTCGTTCCTGTTCCTCGGTCCGACGGGCGTGGGCAAGACCGAACTGGCCCGGGCGCTGGCCGCCACGCTCTTCGGGGGTGAG